>DORQ01000184.1:1473-9969 GCA_003514205.1 Acidimicrobiaceae bacterium | reverse complement strand
GCCGAGCGTTCTAGGCTGCACGGGCCGACAACGGAGGAAGAACCATGACCACACCCGATGACTCCCCCACCATCTTCAGCCGGATCATCGCTGGCGAGCTGCCGGGGCGGTTTGTGTACCGCGACGAGGATGTCGTGTCGTTTCTCACGATCGCACCGATTCGGCCGGGGCACCTTCTCGTGGTTCCACGAGAGCCGATCGACAAGTGGACTGATCTGCCGGAGCAGACGTGGGCATCACTGATGGCAACGAGCCAACGCATCGGTCGAGCGCTTGAGCCGCTGTTCGAATGCGAGCGAGTTGCTGTCATTCTTGCGGGCCTTGAGGTTCCTCACTGTCATGTGCATCTGATTCCCATCCGAACCGAAGCGGATTTAAGTTTCGCGAATGCGGATTCGAGTGTTTCAGCGGAGGCGCTTGACGCAATCGCGGAGAAGATCCGAACTGCGTTGCAGGGCTAGTTTGCGGCGCCAGTCCTGAAAGGGCGGGCGCTAGTCCTGAAAGAGCGCAGGATCTGGAAGAACTTCCTCAATGAGTTCGCAGCCCTTATTGCGAACATTATTGACTGCCGTGCTGATGGGGCGAAGCGAGATCAGCTCATTCGGTGCTGGTACCAGCAGTGAGGTGAGTTCCTCGCCATCGTGGTTCTGCGGATCGAGCCAACGGTCCCAATGATGTGGTGGGAGGATGACCGGCATTCGATGATGGATCTTCGACATGGTCTCATTCGGCGAGGTGGTCAAAATGGTTACCGAACACACAGTGCGGGTCTCCCCCGCCAGCTCTCCAGTCCACAGCGACCACATGCATGCGAACGCATAGGGCTCCTCATCGGGACGCGAGATGAAGTAGGGCTGCTTCACCTTCTTGCCCGGAATGCTCTGCCACTCGTAGAACCCGTCAACCGGCATGATGCAGCGACGCTTGAGGAACGAGCTTTTGAACGACGGCTTCTCAAGCACCGTTTCGCTCCGAGCGTTGATCATCTTGGAGCCGATCGCTGGATCCTTCGCCCAGGAAGGGATGAGTCCCCAGCGAAATGCCTCAAGACGCCTTGCGTCTGGGCGATCCACAACTACGGCGACGTCGTTCGTGGGGGCAACGTTGTAACTGGCCTGCACGGTGTCGGCGACTTCAATGCCGCCAAAATACGCGGCGAGCTCATCTGCTGTAGAGGTACTGACCACGCGACCGCACATGGGGTCAGTGTAGATCGAGGGCCCGCCGAACAGGTCCACGATCTTCTGCTTGGGCGGGGTTAGCCTCACGCGCTGATGACCAACAGTCCACCCACACCTGTTGAACGCCGCCACGACCGCCGTTCGCCGCCCGTGCTGTCAGTGATCTCTCCCACGTTCAACGAGGCAGAGAACGTGGTCCCGCTCTTGGAATCGTTGGCTGCAGCGTTGGCGGGACTCAGCCATGAGGTGATCATCGTCGACGACGACTCGCCCGATCGGACCTGGGAGATTGCTGAGACCTACGCGGCTGCGCATCCGACGGTACGCGTACTTCGTCGATTTGGGGAGTCGGGACTCAGTTCGGCAGTAGTTGCGGGCCTGCAAACAGCTCGCGGCGAGGTGCTCGCAGTGATCGATGCCGACGGACAACATGACGAGACCATCCTTCCCACAATGGTTGACTACATCCGCTCGGGTGAGGCCGACCTCGTGGTCGGTACGCGCGGCGCCGAGGGGGGAACCTACGGCGAGTTTTCCGCGTTTCGCCGCCTGATCAGTTGGGTGGCAGCGCTAATTGCGAAGATCTTCTTGAACGTTGGAGTCAGCGATCCAATGTCTGGATTCTTTGCAATGTCCAGGTCGACGTTTCAGGAGATGGGTCCGCGAATCAATCCACAGGGGTTCAAGATTCTGCTCGAGTTCCTGGGCACCAAACAACGGCTCCGGGTGCGCGAGGTCGGGTACGAATTTCGCGTGCGTCAGCGTGGTGAAACCAAGCTGAGCCCGTCGGTTATCCGCTCCTACCTCCTCGCTGTGGCTGAGCTGCGACTGGGTAGACAGATCAAGGGTCAGGTGTTCTTGTATGCCCTCGTGGGGCTCGTCGGTTTCGTTGTCAACATTGCGACGTTTTCGATCTTTGAGGCCATTGATCTTGGAGCAATCAGAATCGGCTTTTCTACTCCCGTTCGGTGGTCATTGCTCATTGGAATCCAAGCCTCGATCCTCACCAACTTCTTGCTCAACAACTACTTCACCTTCTGGGAGCAGCGGTTCCCCGCTAAGAGCCTGCTGGGCGGTCTGATGCTCTTCGAAGTGATCTCAATCATCGGGGTGGTGATTCATGTCGGCGTCTTCCAAGGCCTTCAGGCGAACCGGTTTGGAGAAGGGCTGCTTGGCGCCTCCCCGGCTCGGCTCGTTCATGAGGTGCTTGGGTTTCTGCTGGCATTCGTCAGCAACTATTTCCTGAACGTCAACTACACCTGGCGACGGCGCGGCCTGACCTAATCGCCGGGCCGATTCCTGTTCATAATCGGAACGGGTGCCGTGATCAGACACAGTTGAGGGTGTGGAAGAATTCATGTATCGAGAGCTAGGAGTCACTTGTGCCCACTGAAGCAAGAACCTCTGATCAACGAGGCTTAGTCCTGATCACGCCCGAAGCGTTCGCTGATATGGACCACTGGCACAGCACCATCGGCGAGCTCCGTCGAGAGGCGCCGGTGGCCTGGGTCGAGGCCGACGGATGGCCGAGCTTTTGGGCAGTCACCAGCCACGAGGGCGTGTTCGAGGTGTCTCGCCGTAGCGATGTGTTTTTCAATACTGAACGGTCCGCACCCGGCCCTGACTTCAACTACGACATGATGGCCGCAATGGGCATCGACCCGCCGCGAACGTTGGTTCACATTCACGGTGATATCCATCAGAAGTACCGCAACGTCACCAATGATTGGTTCAAGCCTGCCGCTGTTCGTGGGTTGCAGGAATCCATTGACACCATTGCTGACGAGTACCTCGATCGATTGGTCGAACTCGGCGGAACTTGCGACTTTGCCACCGACATTGCTGTTCCGTTCACCATCAGAGTGATCATGGGGATCTTTGGGGTCCCCCGTGAGGATGAAGCCTTCATGCTGGAGCTCACCCAAGGGCTGTTCGGAGCGGGTGACCCGGAGTACCTCGGGGATCTCACCGATCCGTTCGAGCTCGTCACCGGCACGATTCGAAGATTCGAGACGTACTTTGACGAACTCACCGAGGCCCGGCGAGCACGCCCCACCAACGATCTCGCCACCGTGATCGCGAACGGCATGGTCGACGGAAAGCCACTCGGTGAGATCGAGCGGCTCTGGTATTACATCATCGTTGCGACAGCTGGCCATGACACCACCTCGTTCTCAGCGAGCGGCGGACTCGAACAGCTCCTGCGCCATCCCGATCAGCTTCGAGCCCTTCAGGAAGATCCCTCGCTCATTGTCAATGCAACTGAGGAGATCATTCGTTGGACCAGCCCTGTGCGGAGCTTCTTCCGATGGGCACAGGAAGATTTTGAGCTTTGCGGTGTGAAGATCTCCAAGGGGGATGTGGTGCTCACCTCCTACCCGGCAGCGAACCGCGATGAAACCGTGTTCCCGAATCCAGATGAGTTCGATATTCGCCGTCCAGAGGCCAACAAGCTGCTCTCATTTGGCCTCGGCATGCACTATTGCCTTGGGTCCCAGGTGGCTCGACGAGAGGTGCAGACCCTAGTGCGCAAACTGTTGGAGCGAGTTGACACCATTGAGCTCAATGGGCGAGCCGAATGGACCGCTACTCATTTTGTGAGTGGCGTGAAGCATCTACCGATCCGCTACACCCTCAAGTAGTCAGTGCGGCCGAATAGCTCGTTGCAGTGCCGCGACCACGTCCTCAGCGGGTGACCCTGGGGCGAGTATCTCTGCGACTCCTGCCTCCATGAGCGTGGGGACGTCGCGTTCGGGGATGATCCCGCCAACAACCACTGGGATCGTGGAGTCGGCAGCGTGCAACAGCTCCAAGACTGGCGGCACGAGGGCCAAATGAGCGCCTGACAGCATCGACAGGCCAATGGCGTCGACGTCCTCGTCGATCGCCGCTGCAACGACACGCTCAGGAGTCTGGCGGAGCCCGGTGTAGATCACTTCGAACCCGGCGTCGCGAAGGATCCGGGCCACCACCTTGATTCCTCGGTCGTGGCCGTCGAGGCCCAGCTTTGCGACGAGGACGCGCCCCTGGTGTGTTGGGGGCTGGCTGAGACCAGCTGACGTTCCCTCCGTAGTTGTCATGGTTGTTCCAGTCTCATGGGGTCGTAGTGCTGGTCAGCTCAAATCTGAGCTGATTCTTCCCAGCGGCCAAAGGTGATCGCCAAGGTGTTCATCACTTCGCCCAGGGTCGCATATGCCTGTGAGGCAGAGATCAGCGCTGGCATGAGATTCACCTCAGGGTCCTGAGATTGCTGGGCAAGCACAGCCAGCGACTCGGCCACAGCTGCGCCATTGCGGTCGGCGCGAACCTCGCCAAGGCGTTTGATCTGCGTTTCCTCGGTAGTTCGATCGATGTAGAGGGTCTCTGGTTGCGGTTCCTCGTTGCCCTCCCGGAACCCGGTCACTCCAATGATCTGGTGTTCCCCGCGGTTCAGCTTTCGTTCCAGGTCATAGGCAGCGTTGGCAATCTCGCCCTGGAACCAGCCTTCCTCAATGCCGTGGTAGGCGCCTTGGAGCATGGAGCCCTCGCCAAAGGCCTCGATCTCAGCAAAGTACTCCTCGGCTCGCCGTTCGATCTCGTCGGTCAGCGATTCCAGGAAGTAGGAGCCCCCGAGTGGATCAGCAACCTGTGTCACCCGAGTCTCGTGCGCGATCACTTGTTGAGTTCGGAGAGCAATCCGGGCGGACTTCTCAGTTGGTAGGGCCAACGTCTCATCCATCGAGTTGGTATGAAGACTTTGCGTTCCGCCAAGGACCCCGGCGAGCGCTTCAATCGCTGTTCGCACGATGTTGATCTCAGGCTGTTGCGCGGTGAGCGACACGCCGGCTGTTTGGGTATGGAAACGAAGCTGAAGGGCCCGCTCCGCGGTGGCGCCGTAACGTTGCTTCATCCATCGGGCCCAGATTCGTCGAGCGGCCCGGTACTTTGCGATCTCCTCGAAGAAGTCGAGATGGGCGTTGAAGAAAAAGCTCAGGCGTGGCGCAAATTCATCCACGCTCAGCCCGGCCGCAATGCCGAGTTCGACATAGGCAAAGCCGTTCGCGAGGGTAAATGCGAGCTCCTGGGCAGCGGTAGAACCGGCTTCACGAATGTGATAGCCGGAGACACTAATTGCGTGCCATTTCGGCATCTCAGCGGCGCAGAACTGCAGTGTGTCGCGAACCAGTCGCATGGATGGACGCGGCGGAAAGATGAACTCCTTCTGCGCCTGATACTCCTTCAGAATGTCGTTCTGGAGTGTTCCGCCAAGCTTGGCTCGCTGCGCCCCCTGTTTCTCCGCAGCAGCAACGAACATGGCAAGAATCGGCGCCGCCGGTGAGTTGATCGTCATGGAGGTCGTGGTTGACTCCAGATCGATTCCTCTGAAGAGGTCTTCCATATCAGCTTGGGTGTCCACGGCCACCCCGCAGGTGCCAACCTCACCACGACTCATGATGTCGTCTGAGTCGTACCCCATCAGGGTGGGTAGATCGAAGGCAGTGGAGAGGCCATCGCCACCATTGGCCAGAATGTCTTTGAAGCGAAGATTGGTGTCCACCGCCGTGCCAAAACCTGCAAACATGCGCATCGTCCACTGCTTGGAGCGATACATCGAGGCGTAGGGTCCTCTGGTGTAGGGGTATTGACCAGGGAACTCGCCGTCTTCGGGGCCATAGACCGCATCGAGAGGGATTCCCGACATGGTCTCGAAAGGTTGGTCACGAAGCGCTGACTGCTCATACTGAGCCTGCCAATTTTCTCGCGAGCTTTGTGGTCGGGCCGTCATAGGTTTCAGGCTAACTGCATCCACGCGGCTATGGGGCACTCATCAACAGATCTCATGTCGCGCTGCAGAGACTGCAGCAGCGCGGCTGAGGGAGGGGGAAGGCTCACGGAGGGGTAATGGCGATGGTTCCAGGAATGGCCGGACCACCGTTGCAGATCTGGACGAATCCAAGCGACAACCCATCGATTCGACCCGCTGGGCTGAGATGAATATTGCTGACGACGAGCGCTACCTGATTGATGAGGCAAACACGACCGGGCGCTGACAGCCTGAATCCCGGCGTCGTTGCGGTGGCTGTGGCCGTGACGTTGAAGGCACCGCTTGGAATGGAGCCGTTGGTGGGCAAATCAAGCGTCGCAACCCAACCGGTTGGGGTTTGCACTGTCAGGCGTTCTCTGCCAGACCCATTGACGGTGCCAGTTCTAGTGAAACTCGATCCGGCATAGGAGAAGCGCACCCCCTGCGACAGCCAGTCTGTTGGATTGCCAGCTACTTCAAAGCGGTTCGATGCTGGCTCGTTTTCACGAACCAGTGTCCCGCAGTGTGAGACGCTCAGTGCCTTGTCGCCTTCTACGACGATGATCACCTGCGGTTCGGTGCCCGAGTAGGAATCATTGAGTCCGCCCGTGCCGTCCAGCGATGCGTGTCGTTTCCACAGGCATGGAAGCGAGCCAGGGGCAGAGGCCGCCACTCGGTAGAAACCAGCGGGGATTTCGATCCCGACGCGGTACATGCCGTCGCCGGTGAGAGCACTCGTCACGGGCGTGCTGGGTGCTTGGTACCACGTGCATCCCGCACCAGCAGTGAGCAACGTCTCGGTCCTGGCCTCGAAGAACGCAGGGCCGGGCCCAAATGAGTTCAGGAGGGCGGACGAGCCATCGAGGTTGAGTCGGACCACCGTGCAACTTGAGCCAGGCGCCACTGTGGTGGTGTACACCCCCGGCACGAGCCATCCTCCGCCGTTACCCACTCGGACAGAGCCAGCGCTGAACTGGGTGAGAGGAGCAAGCCACGGAGTCGGCGACACCGTTGGGTCCGTTGGTGGCGCTGTGGGTGAGGGTGGAGGGCCAGCGAGTTTCGCGGCCTCTGCGGCGTTGTAGGCGTCGATCATTTCTATAGCTCGGGAGATGGACATATTCACGGTCCAACGCTTGCGCTTGGAGCACTGCAACACGTTGGTGTTGTCCCGAGCAAATGCTCCGACCTTGGAGCACCGGGCGCCAGACTTTGCCCGGCTCAGCGACAGCACCGAGTTCGCATCACAGCCAACGATCAGCGCGGCACAAAGCAGTGGTGCACACAAGCGAGCGAGGGACTTGGTGGAAAGAGCCATGTGCTGATCGTGACAGAGGGTGTCTCGACTGGCAAGAAATGTGATCAACTGTAGTGAAATCTTCGTCGCCTGCTCCGAGTGTCTGGCCTCGCTGCTCCATGGTCTATCTCGGGCCGCGGACGTCCTAAGATGGGGGCCGTGCCCGAATCGATAACCATCACTGACAACCGCAATGGACAACAGGTAGAGATTCCCATCGTCAACGGCGGCGTTGATGCCAAAGCCTGGAGCAAGCATCTTCCCGGAGTGTGGTTCTTTGATCCCTCCTTCTCGGCAACCGCAGCAGCCGATAGTGCAATTACCGAACTCGACGGAGAAAATGGCATCCTCCGGTATCGCGGGTACCCAATCGAGCAGCTCGCTGAGAAGTCGAGCTACCTCGAGGTCGCCTACCTGCTCGTATACGGCGAACTTCCAACTGCTGCAGAGTTTGAGAAGTGGCGCTACGACGTTATCCATCACACCTTCATTCACGAGAACGTGCGAAAGCGTTTCATGGAGGGTTTCCATCACGACGCTCATCCCATGGGAATGCTGGTCTCAGCAGTCGCCGCGCTGTCGACGTTCTATCCCGAGGCAAAGACCATTGATGATTCAGCGGTGCTTGATCGCCAGATCGTTCGGTTGATTGCCAAGATGCCAACCCTGGCTGCTGGTGCCTACCGGTTCAGCGTCGGCATGCCGTTCGTCTATCCAGACAATTCCCTCGATTTCTGCGCCAATTTCTTGTCGATGATGTGGAAGATCGCCGAGCCACGCTACGACGCCAACCCGGTGTTGTCTCGTGCTCTTGACGTGTTGTTCATCCTTCACGCTGATCATGAGCAGAACTGTTCTGCAACTGCCATGCGCACCGTGGGCTCAGCGCACGCGGATCCTTACTCGGCCACTGCGGCGGCCACAGCGGCGCTCTACGGGCCTCGACATGGCGGAGCGAATGAGGCTGTTCTTCGCATGCTGGCGGAGATCGGTTCCTATGAGAACGTGCCTGCCTACATCGAGTCAGTGAAGCGCGGAGAGCAGAAGCTTCAAGGCTTCGGCCATCGTGTCTACAAGAACTTCGACCCGCGGGCCACGATCATCAAAGCAACCGCCGATGACGTGTTCAAGGTCACCGGTAAGAACCCGTTGCTCGACATTGCACTCAAGCTCGAAGAGGTGGCGCTGGCGGATGACTACTTCATCAGTCGAAAGCTCTACCCCAACGTCGACTTCTA
>DORQ01000184.1:0-1350 GCA_003514205.1 Acidimicrobiaceae bacterium | reverse complement strand
CTACCCCAACGTCGACTTCTACTCTGGCTTGATCTATCAGGCCATGGGCTTTCCGATGGACATGTTCACCGTATTGTTCGCGATTCCGCGAACGGCGGGTTGGCTTGCGCACTATCGGGAACTGCTTGATCAGGATGCCCGAATCGCTCGACCGCGCCAAACGTACTCGGGCGCGCCAGTTCGAGATTATGTGCCGCTGACCGAGCGGGCGTAGCAGCTACTCCACCTGGAGAGCTGTCACGCAGGGAGTATCTCGATCACAACCTTGCCGACGCTCTGATTCGACGCGAGGTACTCGTGGGCATCGCCGAGTTCGGAGAATGGAAAGCGCGAGTCAATCACTGGTCGCAACTGCCCCGTCTCGAACAACGGCAGAAGCGTCTTGTTGAATGACCTCGCAAGACTGATCTTCTCCTCGATCGGGCGCAGGCGAAGCGTTGTTCCAATGAGGTGAGCTCGTTTCGTGAGCAGTTGACCCAAGGAGATTTGGGTAGTCATGCCAGCCATGAACCCAACTTGGAGAATTCGACCGCCTTCAGCGAGCACGGTCAGGTTCTTGCTCAAGGCATCTCCCCCAACCACGTCAAGAACCACGGCAATCCCCTCGGGAACTTCCGCCTGGAGCACGGCGGCGAAGTCCTGCGAGGTGTAATCGATGCAGACCGCTGCGCCCAGTTCGTTGCACGCCGCTAGCTTCGGAGCGGAGGCCGTCACCGCAACGCGAGCACCAACGACACCACATACCTGTATTGCTGCGGTGCCCACGCCCGATGCTCCGGCATGAACCAAGGCCCAGTCGTTCCGCTCCAACCCTCCTTGAAGGACAAGCGCATCGAAGGCGGTCAGGAATGCCTCAGGGATTGCGGCCGCATCGCTCATGGTGATCGAGTCGGGAATGAGCGAGGTGGTTCGCTCGTGTGCCACAACGAACTCGGCGTAACAGCCCCCGCCGAGAATTCCCATGACTCGGTCGCCAACGGACCGAGAGGTCACGAGTTCGCCACAACTCACCACTTCTCCTGCGTATTCCAACCCCGGGATTTCATAGCGTGAGGCCGGGCCTCGATACAGCCCCATGCGTTGTAGAAGATCAGCGCGGTTCAGCGCAGTGCTGTGAACTTGCACGAGGACTTCCTCTGGTCCTGGTTGTGGGTCGGCAATGTCTGCGAACCTGAGGACCTCAGGGCCGCCGTACTCGGTAAGCACCACAGCTTTCATGCCGCCACACTACCGGTCCGTTTCCATCGAGTTCCCGCCCCGATGGCACCGCCGGGCGAGAAACCTGAGCGGGCGAGGGTTGCGAGTTGAACGGGAATCCCAGAAGGTGGCCGATCTGTGCGATTCTGTCCA
>DORQ01000331.1 GCA_003514205.1 Acidimicrobiaceae bacterium | reverse complement strand
CCGCATTGCCACAAAGCCCGGGTGCCACAGCCCTCGATGCCGCTGCGCGGCATCTGGTGAGCTCGGTCGAGGCCGCCGCCCACTAGGCCCACTAGGCCCAGTTCGCTCACACGTTCAACGCCAACCTGACTGTTTCACCCACTCCGGGGCAGGAACCGAACACCCGAACAACAAACTCGGGACCCTCGTCGCCTAGTTCGGGGCATCGGCACCAGAGCAAATGAGATCCACCCTGATACTCAGTTCTGACAACCGTGGCGCCAAGTAGTCCTTCCTTGGGTTCAGCTTCCGTTTCCCTCAGATACCTAGATTCACCGAGAGAGTCCACGAAACCGCTTCCGACGAAACCGCTTCCGACAAGGGTGAGGTCCTCTGGACGAATCACCATCGTCGAGTCCTCAAGTGGTTGCCGTACCGCGGCCAACTCCGCACACCAGCTACGGAGCAAGGGCAGGGGCTGATTCGATGGCGAAACAAAGGCCGCCTCGCCCAACACATGCGCTGCCCAACGTGTCCGAGGATGGCGATACAGATCAGACGGGGTATCACATTGAGTGATGCGCGACTCCTCGAGCACAGCAATTCGATCACCCAGTGCAAGGGCCTCATTGCGATCATGTGTCACCAGAATCACCGAAACTCCGCTCTCGCCAAGCAGGCGTCGGACCTCTCGGCGTAAGCCCAGGCGTAGCTCGAAGTCCAGATTCGCGAATGGCTCGTCGAGCAGCATGACCGAGGGCCGAGGAGCCAACGCCCGGGCGAGTGCCACCCGTTGGCGCTGCCCCCCCGAGAGTTCGTGCGGCATCCGCTCACCCAACCCCGCCATGCCCACCAGGTCGAGCATTTCCTCCACACGAGGCCCACCTTTTCGCTCGGGCCGAGGCAACCCAAAACCGACATTTCGGGCCACGGTGAGGTGAGGAAAGAGCGCTCCATCCTGAAAGACCATGCCAAGATTTCGGGCTTCGGTCGGCACATGCGTCGGCCCACCGGAGACCAACACTCCATCGAGTTCCACTGACCCAGCTTCGATTCGCTCCAGCCCAGCGATCACGCGCAGCAAGGTGGACTTTCCCGAGCCGCTTCGCCCAAGCAACACAAGAAACTCGCCGGGTTCGACGCTGAGGTCAACCTCGGACAGGACGCGGTGAGGCCCGAATGACTTTGAGACTCCCGCGACCGAAACGCTACTCAGCGCTCTGCCCACCCGACGCGCTCTGCCCACCCGACGCGCTCTGCCCACCGGCCGAGCGGACTTCAGTTCGCAAGGTCGGGAACAGAACAACATCGCGTATGGTCGACGAGTCAGTCAGTAGCATCACCAGTCGGTCAATGCCGATGCCAAGACCTACCGTGGGCGGAAGGCCGTACTCCAAGGCCCGAAGGTAGTCCTCGTCCACAGCCATTGCCTCGTCGTCACCCGCGTCACGTTGGGCTACTTGGTCCTCAAATCGCGCGCGTTGCTCCGCGGGATCGCACAGCTCACTAAATCCGTTACACAATTCCCGGCCAGCGACAATTCCCTCAAATCGCTCGGTGAGCTCAGGATGGGTCCTGTGGTCCCGAGCCAATGGCGAGACCTCTTTGGGGTAATCGATCACAAATACCGGGTCCCACAGGGTTGCCTCCGTGGTCTTCTCATACAGCTCAAGGAGTAGTTTGCCTGCGCCGTAGCTCTCCTTCCAGGGAGTCTCGTGCTCATCGCACAGCGCTCGAAGCTGCTCCACCGAAGAATCAATGGAGACTTCAACGCCAATCGTTTCCGAGACGAGATCAGACATCGAAACCCGCCGCCATGGAGCACTGAGGTTGAGCGGCCGGCCGCCATAGGCAACCTCGGTCGTACCCAACAGGGTGATCGCGAGGTGTTGCACGAGCTGCTCAGTGAGCTGCATATGGGTTTCGTAGTCCCCGTATGCCTCATAGCATTCCAGCATCGTGAACTCGGGGTTGTGACGAGGCGAGATGCCCTCGTTACGAAACACACGTGCGATCTCGAACACTCGGGGGAACCCGCCGACCACAAGTCGCTTCAGATACAGCTCGGGAGCGATTCGAAGAAAGAGCTCAAGGTCCAACGCGTTGTGGTGGGTAGTGAACGGTCGCGCAAGAGCTCCACCCGGAACGGGGTGAAACACCGGAGTTTCGACCTCGAGGTAGTCCCGGTCCTCCATCCACCGTCGAATGGAGGACATGATGTTGCTACGCAGAGTGAAGGCTCGGCGCGACTCTTCAGTAACCCACAGATCGACATAGCGCTGGCGGTACCTAGTGTCTGGGTCGGTGATTCCGTGCCACTTATCGGGAAAACTTCTCAGCGTCTCGGCGAGCAAGGTCCAACCATCGACCCGAACCGACAACTCGCCGCGCTTGGTCGTCATCACCTCGCCCTTCACCACAATCCAATCCCCGAGGTGCAGTGCACAGAAGGCCTCAAAATCAGGGGTTGTCGCCGCGGGCGCAAACAACTGGATCTTCCCGGTGTGATCCGACAGCGTGCCAAAGGCGAGTTTCCCTTGTGTCCGGCGCAACAGCAATCGCCCCGCAACGGAAACCACGATTCCGGTTTCGGTCCCAGGTGCGAGGTCGGGGTGAGCTTCCGCCAGCGAGCGAGCAGTGGCGCTCACCTCGGCTGAGTAGGGAAAGGTAGGCATTGTGGTCCCAACATTGTGAATGAATCACCGAATCGTAGGGGCCGCAGCGGTTCCAACGGAAACCAAATAGGCCCAACGGGCGTCACATGTGGGTCGCTTGGCCCAAGCGGATCAGCAAAGACCTGAATCGTTTAAGCGAAGCCAACCCGTCACCGATGATCACTACAGCACCTCCTCCCACCCGCTGTCTGGACCCCCAATGAGCCGCCACTTCCCCTCGCACGCCAACCAACGACAGTTTGACCGACGAAGCTTCCTCCGGAAGGCCAGCATTGGAACTGTCGGATTGAGCGGCGTGGCACTTGTCGGGAGCTACGGGCTTGCGTATGGGGACGAGGCAGAGTTCGTCACCTTGTGGGTGCTGAACAGCAATTGGGGAACCCTTCGCGGCCCAGCGGGCAAGGAGCGCACGGCCTGCAGAGGCAACGCCTGCCACCGCCATGCAGCGAACAAGATTTTCATGAGCGAGGCGTTCGCGAACTCCGCAACTGGCCAGTACTGGCCGAACGGCGGAAAGCTACATCCGTGCTGCCTTGCAACAGCTGAGCCAATTCAGGTCAAGGCCTCCACCCTGGCGGCGCTACTTGAGCACTCAATGGACGGCGGCAAGTCGGTTGACCGTCGCTGCCTTGGGGTGCCAGAGATCCTCAAACTGAGTGACCCAACCTCGACAACCACAACCACCTCGACCCCAAGCACCACCTCGTCGAGCACCGTCGTTCCCGACCCCGCTCCCAGCTCCACCGCTGTCGGCGCGGCAGCAACACTGGCCACTACCACCACCGAACTCCCCCAGCAGACCGCTGCACCGAAGCCCCCGCGCGGAAATCAAGTACTTGGCAACTCAAAATCTGGAGCGAGTGCCGCCCAACCCAGCGCGCAATCCTCAAATCCGCTGGCGTTCACCGGGTCGGGAGTGATCCTGCCCCTCGGCGGCGCCGCGTTGCTTGCGGGCGCGGGAGTCACAGTCTTGACCGTTGCACGCCGACGCCAACTCGAACGCGTTCCCGAGCCTGAGGCGAACTCCGGCAAGCCCTCAGTCGACTGAGTTCTTCTCCCAGATCAACCGAAGCCCGTGCAAGGTGAGCCACGGTTCGATGTGCTCAATTGACTCAGCGACTGGAGAGATCAGGTCGGCAAGCCCGCCCGTGGCAATCACCGTTGCGTCACCAACTACTTCCTCGATCCGGTCGCACATTCCATCGATCATTGCCGAGTAGCCATAGATCACGCCCGACTGAATTGACTCCACCGTCGTTTTTCCAATCACGCTCCTTGGCTCAACAAGCTCCACCCTCCGCAGCGCCGCCGCACGGCCGAACAGCGCATCCATGCTGATCTCGATTCCTGGAATGATCGCTCCGCCGAGATACTCACCCGACTCAGAAATCACGTCGAAGGTAGTTGCGGTCCCGAAGTCAACCACGATCGTTGGTCCTCCGTAGAGGTCAAATGCCCCGACCGCGTTGGCGATCCGGTCCGCACCGACTTCTTTCGGGTTGTCGTACAGCACCGCCATGCCAGTCTTCACGCCAGTACCCAACACCACCGGTTCGATCTTGAGGTAGCGCTCACACATTCGACGCAGCTCAAAGGTCACCATCGGCACCCCAGAACTGATCGCCACCCCACCGATATCGGTCTTCCAGTCATACCCACCACTAGAGAGGAACTCCCCAATCAACAACGCAAGCTCATCAGAGGTGCGAGCAGCGTTGGTGGCGAGGCGCCAATGATCGGCAAGTTCGTGGCGCTGATCCCCATCCCGGTACAGCCCAATGACCGTCTGGGTGTTTCCAACATCAATCGTGAGCAACATCGATCCCTCATCTCCAACTTCGAATACTGACTCTGACAGCGGTCGTCCACGCCTGCCAGTCACGGCGGCCGTAGCCGTTACATACTCACATCGTCACCAATATCGAGACCAATATCGAGCACGGCAGCCGAGTTCGTCATCCGTCCCACTGAAATCTGGTCAACTCCGGTTGCCGAATACTGACCGATGGTGTCGAGGGTGATCCCGCCGGAGACCTCGATGAGCACCCGAGTGCCCTGAGCCCGATACTCGTTCGCACGGTCGACGCACTCACGCACTTCCGACACATCCATGTTGTCCAAGAGCACCGCAGTCGCACCGGCTTCAATTGCCTCGACCATTTGTGCAAGTCGGTCGCATTCAACATGAATCGTCCGCGCTGGCCACAGGTCGGCACAGCGCCGAACTGCCTCGGCAATACCGATCCCGGTGATGTGGTTGTCCTTGAGCATCATCCACTCGCTCAGGCTTCCCCGATGGTTCCTCCCACCGCCAGCACGCACCGCTGCCTTCTCCAACGCCCGCAAACCCGGTGTGGTCTTTCGGGTATCCCACACCTTCGCCGGTCCTCCCTCAGCTGCAGCGTCGACATAGCGGCGAGTCAAGGTCGCAACACCAGAGAGGTGCCCGAGGAAGTTCAAGGCCGTGCGTTCCGCAGTCAGAACCGACGCGAGCGAACCCTCTATCCATCCAAATGCCGCTCCTGGAACCAACACATCGCCATCCGATGCGTCCCAGGCAACGGTTATCGACGGGTCAACCTGAACAAACGCCTCATGCGCGCACAGGCGGCCAGCAAGTGTTCCCGGCTCTCTCGCCACGAACCGGGCCCGGGTCTGAAGCTCGGGATCAAGCAGCGAGGCCGCAAGATCTCCCAGCGGTGCGAGGTCTTCGGCAATCGCTCGCGTCACGGCTTCGCGGACTACGCCAATCGGAGGATCACAGTACGACATGTCGTGTCTCACCTTTGTGGTTAGGGCTCATTGGGAGGCCTCCGCCATGTTCAGCACAATCCGGCGTCGTTGAATCTCTTGTGCCGCTGGAAAATCGGTCCGCGAATGAGATCCGCGGCTTTCGGTGCGGCTTGCAGCCGCAGTCAGAAGCGCTGAGGCGATCTCAACGAGATTCCTGAGCTCGCACACATCGGGCCGAATGACATCGCGTGGAACTTCAGCCGCAACGTTCACTGCGACCTCGTGAGCCGCGCTGATCGAAGCACCTGATCGAAGAACCCCCGCGTGAAGCGTCATCGATTGCTGGAGCTCTGAACGAAGATCCGCAATCTTCTCAGGAGGGCAATCCGACCCGGCGAAGTTCGGGCGCTCCACCGACACTGCACTGCCGCCGATCACCGAATCCGTCGTGGCGGAGAGACTGGCAGATCGCATCGCACCGGTGTGGGTTGGCCCCGTGGCACCCGCTCCAATCGCCTCGACAACCCGAGCGCCAAAGACCATTCCTTCAAGCAACGAATTCGAAGCCAGCCGGTTCGCGCCATGAACCCCCGAGCAGGAGGTCTCCCCTGCTGCCCACAATCCAGGCAGTGAGGTTGCTCCAGCGAGGTCGGTGAGGATGCCGCCGCATTGATGGTGTGCCGCTGGTGCGACGGGAAGGTAGTCGGTCTCGGGATGAAGTCCTGCGGCCTCAAGATCAGCAAGAATCGTGGGGAATCGCAAGGAGAAATGGTGGAGAATCGTGGCGTCAAGCCACACGTGTCTGCTCCCCTCCTCGATCATTTTGGCGGTGATTGCCCGGCTCACAACGTCGCGAGGTAGGAGCTCATCCACGAATCGTTCCCCGCTGCTGTCGCGAAGCATTGCTCCATGGCCACGCAGTGCTTCAGACAGCAGCGGGCGAGGCATCAGGACATGCGCCAACGCAGTTGGATGAAATTGGAAGAACTCAAGGTCAGCAACCGCAACACCTGCACGCAGCGCCATCGCCACTCCGTCGCCTGTGGCCTCCGGTGGATTTGTGGTCACCGCGAAGAGCTGGCCCGCGCCGCCCGTCGCGAGCAGCGTGTTGTCCGCACGAAGTTGATGCACCGACCCATGGGGATCAAGCACCGAGACACCTACACAGCGACCCGACTCTACGAGGAGGTCGAGTGCGAAATACTGCTCAAACACCTGAGCCGCTCGAGATCTCACTGCCTCCACGAGCGCCCGCTCAATTTCAGCGCCGGTCGCTGCACCACCGGCGTGCACGACTCGGGCGACTGAATGTCCCCCTTCTCTGGCCAGTTCGAGCTCGCCATGGGCGTCGCGGTCGAACTGGGCTCCCATGGCAATGAGCTCGTGCACTCGCCCCGGGCCTTCGTCAACCAATACCCGGACCGCTTCGAGGTCGCACAGCCCCACACCGGCCTTCAACGTGTCCGCAAGATGAAGATCGATCTCCTCGACATCGCCGGAAAGGGCGGCCGCCACGCCCCCTTGGGCCCAACGTGTCGTGGTCTGCTCTATCGCCGATTTCGTGACCACGCCGACGGTCAGGCCCGCAACCTCCGC
>DORQ01000360.1:11467-16127 GCA_003514205.1 Acidimicrobiaceae bacterium | reverse complement strand
ATATCATCGAGGTCAAATCGGGGACTTACACCGAGAACTTCAGTGTGCCAGCAGACAAGCACTTGATGTTCTACAGTAGTGCGGGTGCGAAGACCACGATATTGCAGTCAGGAGCCTCGCCGATTCTGACCGTCGCTGGTGATGCTGTGATCGATGGGTTTACCATTAGCCCGTCGTCTGGCTCCTCGCTGACCTGCGTGCAATTTAGCGGCGCGGGGGTGTCCACGCTGAGCAACTGCTCGATCTACGGCCGGAGTGTTGGTGTTTCGGTCACCAACACCCCCACAGTGTTACTGCGCCATTGCACTGTTCAGGCCTCCTCTAATGCCATGCTAGCCTCCTCCAGTGGTATGTCCATTCGCGCGCTCAATTGTGCCTTCAAAGGATCGTTGAACGTGACCGGCTCGGTGCTTACGCTCGATACGGTCATGCACAGTCAATCTTCAGTGCCTGGGACCTTGCTTGGTACGATCTACAGAGAGCAGGTCGGCTACAGCGGCAATGATCCGACCATCTTCGCAAGTGCTGGCATCAATGCCGATGGTTCCCTCGCCGCCAACTCACCGCTCATAAACAAAGGCCGAGTCATCGCCAACGCTGGACCGCTCTTCGATTTTGATGGTTTGCCGCGCGCCAACAGCGGATCCGACTTGCCGGATATCGGCGTCGATGAGAGCTCAGACTCCGACGACGATGCCCTGCCCGATTGGTGGGAGCAGCAATACTTTGGCAATCTGAGCCAAACCGGTCATGATGACTCTGATGGCGACGGCTTGACCAACATCCAGGAAGTCGCACTCGGCACGAATCCGATCCTCGCTGACACCGACGGTGATGGTCTGAGAGACAACGCGGAGATCGCCGAAGGGCGCAACCCGCGCGTCGTTGATTTAGTGGGTGCGCTCAGTATCACGCCGACGCCAGATCTATATTCGTCGGCCCAATGGGTCACGATCACGTGTGCGCCGGAATCTGACGCGAGCATTCGCTACACGATCGATGGAACTGAACCGACGACCAGTTCTCCACTTTACTCAGGCCCTCTTTCCGTTACCACAAGCTCCCGAATCAAGGCTCGTGGCTTCAAACTCAACTTCACCCCCACTGAAGTTGTTGTTGCAGGATACGGCATCCATCCAGATGCGGCGCTGTTGCCCAGCGGTGGGGTGAAGCTCTGGCTGCGGGGTGACGAAGGGTTGACACTCGATGCCTCCGGCAACGTTCAGCAGTGGAAAGACCTTTCTGGAGCGCTGCATCATTTGAGCCAGAGTTCATCAAATAAGCGTCCCGCAGCCGTCGTCAGCTCTTTGGCGAACAAAACTTCCGTTCGCTTCGATGGTCTCGACGATGTCCTGACCAATACCAACGCAGCGGGGTTCCCCACGCGCTACGTTACAGCCTTCGTCGTCTCGAAGACGTCGTCGCTCGCCGCTAGTGCAGGTCGCAAAGGACTGCTCTCCTGGTGGACGACTTCGAACGCGAATGAGTTTGGCATCTGCGTAGATCCTGCCGAGAGCCTTGGCCTAGTGCCGTTTCGTCGGGCCAATCCCTTGTCAACCAGTACTCAAAGCGGCTTCCCGCCCTTTGCGCCACGCCCTCGCGGCACTGACCAGTTTGATGCCTTGGTTGTCTCGCTGAATACCGATACGCAGCAGTTCAAGCTCTATGAGCAAGGCTCGCTCGCGACTTCTGGCAACGGTTTCAGTGGCTACAACAGCGTTCGCATTCCAGCCAACGGCACTCTCGCCATAGGCTCGTTGCTCCAAAGAGTTTCGTCCGTCGCTTCGCCCACCGCGTTTATGCCGGGCGAGGTTGCGGAAGTCATCGTTTATGACCGACTTCTAAGTGATCCAGAGATCACCCAACTTTATGCTTGGTTTGGGACACACTTCGGTGACACGCTACTGAGACCCATCGCAACACCAGCATCAGGAACTTATCCAAACAGCGTCAGCGTCACGCTTGCCAGTGCCTCACCAAATGCCGAGATCCGTTACACTACGGATGGGTCCACTCCCAACGAGGACTCCCCGTTGTTTGCTAGTGATAGTCCCATTGCCTTCAACACTGAAGGGCCTGCCATACTGAAAGCCCGTGCCTATCGCAGCGGTGCCAACGTCTCGGGCACATCCACTTTCAACTATAACATTGACACCCTCCCACCCGTCATCTCGAACCTTCGTTTCAACGACGTCGCGTTCGGAGTCGGCAGTGCCGTCACCACTGGGGGCACCTTTCGTGTCGATGCCTCCGATGTGTCTGGCATCAGCAGTGTTGAGTTCCGTATCGATGATCAGATCGTCGCGACCGACTCCACCACTACAGATGGCTATACCTTTATCTGGAGGCCCTCTGGCAGCACCAATGACGGTCCCCACACACTCGTCATTCGCGCCTTGGATGCCTTCCAGACTTCCAGCGAGCTTACCGTGCCATTCAGCCTCGCCTTGGCACCACCAGCCGCCCCCATAATCACATCACCCTCCTCGGACCAAACACTCAACACCGCCAGCGTCAACATCATCGGCACGGCGGTGAGTGGTGCCTTGGTTAACGTCTATCATAACGGCGCTATGATCGCGGCTGGCATAGGGCTCGATGGAGCGGGAACGTTCAAACTCAACCTTACCCTGGCGGAAGGTGTGAATTTCCTCAGCGCTCGTGCCTTCTTCCGTAGTGGCGAGCTCAGCCCTGAGTCAATCGTCCGAACATTGAATTTCGACAATACCGAGCCTGCCCCCCCCGTCGGTCTTGTCATTCAGCGGCGTTCGGGAGGCACTCTACGCCTCGATTGGGTGCCACCATCGAGCGGGGCCGATATCGTCGCTTACAACGTCTATCGGAGTGCCGGTGACTTTGCATCCAAGCTCGAGTTTGGTGTCACCAAACTCAACACTGCGCCCATCAACCTCCGGCAATACTCTGATACCCCAGCCAACGGCGTCACCGGCCCGCTCTTCTATCGTGTCACCTCTATTGATTCCGCTGGAAACGAGAGCGACTTCTCCACCACTGTCAGTGCCGCGCCAGATCGAACCGGTCCATCGGTCATTGCGACTTACGTCGCTGTTGCGACCAGTACTGACCCGCCGGTTAAGTTCGGTCCGGGGCCACTCACCCTTACACTCGTTTTTAGCGAGCCGCTTTCGGGGACGCCCTTCGTCGCCATGAAATCAAACGGTCATGATGCCCAACCGCTCGCGCTGCAATACACAGCCAACCCCGCAGGTGGCACTGGCCCCGCATTCACTGCCGAATGGGACATTTTGCCCAGCACGCCATCTGGCATCGCCAGCCTGATCGTAACGGCCTCTGACAATGCTGGAAATACATCGTCAGGCGTCACACAGGGGGCCACCGTCATGATCGATACCCTCGGCCCCACGGTGATGGAACTCGATCTCCCGTCCGGTGTCCGCAACAATGCCGCCACGCCCGCAGAAGTCACGCTTAGAGCCGTTCTCGACGAGGCCTGCTTCGACGCCGCCGGACAGCCTGCGGCCCCCGTTTTCAGCTATACCCTCAGCCGGTCCTCGCCCACGACGGCGTTGCCAATCACCGTATCAGCGGGAGCCGACGCCCTGCATTGGACTCTCAACTTCACCCTCCCCGAAAGCGCAGGGTCCGTTGCCGAAGTTCTCCGCTTGGCAGTCAGCGCTCGCGATCAACTCGGCAACGCCAACCCCGCCTTCTTCATGGACCCCGTCATCGAGGTCTTCCAAAACGATCCGCAGGCTCCCGCCATCCCCGCCAATCTCAACGCGACGGCCACGCCGGGAGGCCACATCAGACTGACTTGGCAAAATGCGGAACCCCCTACAGGTTACCGCCTGTATCGCGGAACTGCTGCGGACGGCTCGGATCTCACGATCCTCCCCGCCTCCTCAACACTGACTGGCACCACCCTCAACTTCGACGATCTGCCAGCGGCCAACTCCTACTGGGGGTGGCAGATGACATGGGATATTCGATCGAACACCACTCCGGTTGGTGGAACCGTTGACACAGCCCCGACGAACGGCTCGAAGATCGCGTGGGAGGTTCCTGAACTTGCTGAAGGCGCGTCCTACGTTGTCTCCTTTGAGGCTCGAGCGTCGTTGCCGAGCTGGGCGGCTGGAATCCGGTTCCAGTCCAGCCCCTTCGATGGCTCGAAGTTCCAGAACCAGGCAAGAATCACCTCCTACGACGTTGACGACTTCGACACTGCTCATGTTCGAAGTGTGTCGGGCAACCGATTGGCCTCGAGCTACCTCAAGATCAGCACTCCTCGCATCAACCTTGCGAAGCAGGTGAACCCATCGGTGGGCCCCGACGTGGCAACCCAGATCGATGGCGATCACTGCTACGGCTGGGAGCGTCTGCAATCGGGTACCAACTTTGCCTGCTTCCGGCAGAAAGACAACCGCCAATTCCTTGCCTCAGACCAGGCGCTTGACTACCACGTCAATATTGGTTTGGCCGACGCGTCTGAGCTGCGAACTGTGAATGTCGCCGACCGCATCCCACTCGGCTGGAGCTATGTGCCTGGCTCGGCACGGCTCGATCATTCCACATGGAACGCAGCGGGGGACCTGGTGACGACCTCGACGCCGCTCTTTGAGCCCACGCTCACTCCGTCGAGCTGGTCGACGTGCTACTACTGGAACGTCAACGGCAGCGG
>DORQ01000360.1:9371-11262 GCA_003514205.1 Acidimicrobiaceae bacterium | reverse complement strand
TGTGGGATGACTCGCTGAAGTGGACGGGCGCGGTTTCTGGCACTAACCACGCCTATGACAAGACCTACCGAATCTCCTACCAGCTCGTGCCGAACTCCCTCTGGCCGAGTTGCAAGGTAGCTGCCCATAACAACTGGTCGCCCGGCACCGAGTTCTACAACCAGGTTCAACTCGATGCGACGACCACTGCCGACCTGTCTGGCTCCACGAGCACAAACGTGAACACCCGCATGATCTCGCCGCCAACGTTCACCAAGAACCCTAAGAACGGCACGATCTCGGCACCCAGCACTGCCAACTTCACGATGGATGTTGATATCCCTCAACGGTTTGGAATCACTGGCGCCACCGTGACTGACACCATCTACGACTGGTCGCCAACGGCCAACGCTCCGCTCTATCAGCCCGGAACTGCCACGTTCACCGATGAGTTTGGTGACCCCGTCACCTTCACTGAGAATGTGACCCACCGCTCGACTGGCCCGACTGACCCCACCACGATCACCTGGACTTTTGATACGCAGCCAGCGTACCGGTACTGGGAGAACCCGAAGTCTGCGCCCCTCAATCAGTGCCCCGTTTCGGTCACCCCGGCCACGCCATATTGGGGGAACTGCGCGTCCAGAGTGCACATCTCGCTGCCCATTTCTATTCCCGATGATGAACCAGACGGACATGTGTATGACAACTCCGCTGTGCTGGTGTTGCCTGATGTGAACTATCAGCCAACTGATGGGGAGTACGCCGGGATTCCGGCCTTCAACTACGGCTTCACGCTCACCGACACTGGCAGCATTCGAGTGGTCAATCCGTCGCCAGCGCCTCCTGCGAGCAAGTGGGGACCAAGCTACGTGACGCCAAATGATGAGGCCGACTATGGCATCCAGGTCGTGATTCCCTCCGGGACCACCTATCACGATCTTGCCTATACCGATGTTGTCCCCGACGGGCTCGAAGTTCTCTCGATCATCAACAAGTCCTGTTCAACCTCGACTGGTGTTCCATGTCCCGCCATGACTCGCACCACGTTAGGCCCAGTGGTCAACGCGGATGGCACCACTACCATCGGCGAGTTCTACGACGAACTCGGAGGAGTCCCCTTCGACCGGTATATCAGCTTCACGGTGCACACACGTGTGAAGGATCAGTACTCGAATGGTGATCGCCTCCTGAAGGGAGATCAGCTCACTGATCGGGTCACTGGGTACTCCAACGAAGACGATCTCATCTCCTCGGTGCCAGCGGCCCCGGTGACCACAGCGTTGTACATCAGCCAACCGGCCACCTTCACCAGCCTGGTAGATGAGCCAGACGTGCGCATCGACAAGGTCGCCGACCGGCCTGGGCCGCTCGCCGCTGGTGATGAGGTGAATTACACCATCACGGTGACCAACCAGAGCAACGTCACTGCGTATCGAGTTCCTGTTGAGGATCATCCAAATGGGGCGCTCATCAACGTTGAGCTCCGCGGGGACACGAGCATGGCGACCAAGGGCTGGGTCCCAGATGACCCAAGCCTGGCCTGGGAGATTCCCGAGCTGTACCCATATCAGACGTATCAGTTCGACTATCGAGCCACTGTCGGTCCCGATCCACAGACTGAAGCAGCAATTGTCAACACCGCAGACGTCGGGGTGTATCAAGCTCGTCGCGATGCCTCTCCCTTGAATCGTGAATACGACGGTCCCTCGGACACGGTTACGATTCGATTCCTGTCGGCCAATCTGCAGGTCGCTAAGGTCCCGAATCCGACCGCTGCTGATCCCTGCGTTGCCAATGATCCCGCTGCGGATTCCCAGATGACCAGCATTGGGCGTCCCACGCCATGGTGCGTCACGGTTACCAATGCGGGTGAGCTCACAGCGGGAGCAGTTGTGTCACGCGACATGCT
>DORQ01000360.1:6727-9180 GCA_003514205.1 Acidimicrobiaceae bacterium | reverse complement strand
GTGGTGACTTCGCTGTTCGGTCTGGTGCTTCTCCGCTGGGACCTCGGTGACATGGCTGCCGGTACAGCACGGGTGATCCGCTACAACGCGATCCCCGGTGCCACCACCTCGACTACCTCAGTGAACACGGCCTGGGCCACAGCGCAGCGACCAGACGGCAGCCCGCCTCCGGCAGGTGCGCCTGGATTCAGGTCCACTGACACGGCTTCTGCTGAGCTTTCCTCAGTCGGTGTCGAGATTTCCAAGACCCCTGATCGTCAGGTGCTTCCATTCGTGCCCGGCGGTGGCCGCGCCGTGTGGCAGATCAACATCAACAATCCCGCACAAACGGACCTGACAGGGCTCGTGGTGATCGATCACTTCCCGGCAGGCGTCGTGTACGACCCGGCCACCACCGTCAGCACCTGTGCTGACAGCGTGGAGGTTGCAGATCCGATTGCTCCGGCAGGAGATCAGGTTGTTCGTTGGAGCTTCCCGTTACTTCGAGTTGGCGAATCCTGTGCCATTTCTGTCGAGGCGGCCGTTCCAGTGGGGCTCACTGGTCAGACGACCATCTTGAACGACGCTCAGGTCGACACGGATCAAACTGCAGTCACGGTAGCGAACCAAGCCAAGCTGGTTGCCTATCGGCCTGTCACCTTGGGCGACCTTGTTTGGCACGATCTCAACGGAAACGGCATTCAAGAAGCGGGCGAACCCGGCTACGAGAATGCCAGAGTGACCGTGAGCGGCACCGACATCGAAGGAAACGCATTCTCGCAATCTGTGAATACCGATGCCTCCGGCAACTGGACAATGTTGACGCCTCCAGGAACCTTCACGGTGTCAATCGACCAGTCGACATTGCCCTCCAGTTCGAGTTTCACACTGCGAACCATCGGCGCCGATGCCACCGTCGATTCCAATTCGGATGAGAACGGGATCCTTGGCACGATCACGGTTGCATCGGGCGACAGCAATATCAGCCTTGATGCTGGCTTCTTCCGCTCAGTGGGCTCCATCTCAGGAGTTCGTTGGCACGACCTCAATGCCGACGGTATTCGCCAAAGCACTGAGCCGGCCATTGCGGGCGAGACGGTCACGATCAGTGGTTCAGATACTGCAGGCAACTCCGGAAGTCTCACTACGGTGACCGACGGCAACGGGTATTACGAGTTCACCGACCTTCCGCCGGTCACCTTCCGAATCACCTTCGACGAGCCGCCTAGTTCCCATCGTTCCCCCTCCAACGTTGGCACTGACGACACAGTCGATTCCGATGCAGACCTGGTCGGCGGGTTCATCGATGGGTTCCTTGCTTCGGGAGAGAACCGTAACAACGTCGACGAAGGTACCTACGAGCTCGGCGGAGTCGTCGGATACGCCTGGAACGATACGAATGGCGATGGCGTGCGCGACACGACCGAGCCGATGCGAGACGGTGTCTCAGTCACGCTGACTGGGATCGATGGAACTGGAGCCTCGGTCACTCTGGTGGGCACCACTGATAGCAGCGGTTACGTCGCCTTCAAGGACCTCGTGCCCGGCACCTACACGCTGACCTATGCCCCGTCGAGCAGTGATCAGTTCACTGCGCTGAATAGCGGAAGCGATGACAAGGTTGACTCTGATGTGGATCGGGCTTCTGGCGCGGCTCCCGCAGTCTCGGTGGAAAGTGGCACGGGCATCAACGGCGGTGACGCTGGCTACTTCACTCCCGTAGCGCTGAGCGGACGAGCCTGGGATGATGCGAACGGTGACGGCATCCAAGACAGTTCCGAGCTCGCACGGCAGGGGGTCACGGTGACCCTGGTTGGAACAGACGGCGCCGGCAATCCAGTTTCGGCCACCACCGCGACTGCGGCCGATGGTTCCTATAGCTTCACCGGGCTCGCTCCAGGCACCTATCACGTGGTGTTCACGACACCGAATGGAGAGCGGTTGACCATAGCTGGACAAGGGACTGCGATCACGGGCTCAGATGCCGATGAAACCACCGGCGAAACCGCAGCAGTCACGCTTGTCAGCGGCGACACTGCTCAGAACCTCGACGCTGGCTTCTACGCTCCGGCCACTGTCGGCGACCGAATCTGGGAAGATCTCAACGGCAATGGCAATCAAGACGGCGGAGAGCCTGGCGTGTCTGGACTCACCGTCACCGTGACCGGTACTGATGGTGCGGGGCGAACTGTTTCGGAATCGGCGACAACTGACGGCACCGGAACCTGGTCAGTGGCCGGGCTGGCACCCGGCACCTTCACGGTGACCTTCGCGAAGCCAGCCGGTGCGGAGTTCACCACTCTTGGGGCTGGAACTGCGGCCACCGATTCCAACGCTGGGGTTGGAGACGGAAAAGCCTCGGTGACGTTGGTCTCGGGTCAGACGGACAGTTCCATTGACGCTGGCGTCTATACACCGGGAAGTGTGTCCGGAACGCTGTGGTTCGATTCCGATGGCGATGGTGTTCGAGAGGG
>DORQ01000360.1:0-6523 GCA_003514205.1 Acidimicrobiaceae bacterium | reverse complement strand
GTGTCGTTGACTGCAACCACGAACTCCTCTGGCTTCTATGAATTCTTGGACCTTGCTCCGGGTAGCTATGTGGTGACGCCGGAGCTTCCAGGTGGCAGGACCTTGACGGTCAACGGGCTCGGAACCGACCCGTTGAAGGACTCAGACCTCGACCCCGTTACGGGTTCACGAGCTGTCACCGTGACCTCAGGGTCAAGTTCGCAGATCGACGGAGGGCTGATCGCTGGCGCCGCACTCGGTGGTCGGGCCTGGGAGGATCGCGACAACGACGGAATACAGGAGTCTGGCGAGCCCAGCCGTGGCGGTGTTGAAGTGACCATCACGGGAACCGATGGAGCTGGTAGATCAGTCACTCGAACCACGACCACTGCAGCAGACGGCTCATGGAGTGTCACAGTGCCTCCGGGTACTTATGTGGCTCACGTGGCAGTGGCTCCTGGGTCGGTGTTGGTTGCACAGCACGCTGTTGGTGCCTCGTCCACAACGGATAGCGATTTCGATCCAACTTCAGCAAACTCGGCTCCAGTAACAGTCCGCGCTGATGATGTTGTTTCCAACATTGACGCCGGCTACTTCGTTCCCGCCTCGATCTCAGGTGTGGTGTGGAACGACCGAAACGGCAATGGAATTCAAGATGATGGCGTTCTGCCAATAGCGGGGGTCCTCGTCACCCTCGTTGGCACTGATGTCAACGGGAATGCCGTCTCGTTGATGACGGTCTCCGATGCCGACGGAAACTGGAAGTTCGCGGATCTCGCCCAAGGCTCCTACACAGTGACTACCGCCTCGCATACTGGCTATGAGAAGGCGCCAGTGGACACAGGTTCCGATGACGCCATCGACTCGGATCCAAGTGTCGTCACGGTGAATCTCGTTGCTGGGACCGACGTGGCCCATCTGGATCACGGGTTCTGGCAACCAGCATCACTCGCTGGCGTGGCCTGGGCCGACACGAACCGTGATGGAATCCGTCAGAAGGACGAAGCGCTCCTCAAGGATGTGGCTGTGGAGCTTGTGGTTGCCAGCAACTCAGCACCGAGGGCCTTCGATCTCGTGAATGGTGCTGCCGCTCCGGGCTCATCGATTGCGACACAACAAACAGCATCCGATGGTTCGTACTACTTCGGAAACCTTGCGCCTGGCGACTATCAAGTTCGGGTTGTGACCCCAAGTGGCCACAAGATCACCATGATGGACGTCGGTGCTGACAACTCGGTGGACTCGGACTTCAACGAGACCTCGCTGTTCACCAATTCGATGAGCATCGTTCCGGGCATGCATGTGATCAACGTGGATGCTGGTTTCTGGACTCCAACGAATATCTCGCTGGTGAAATCAGTGGTAGCTGGACCAACGGTTGATCGACAAGTCACCTATCGCCTGCGGACCACCAACGAAGGGAATCAGCCAACCATCGGATTGGTTTCAGTCACCGATGAGTTGCCTGAGGCACTCTCTGTCGTGAGCTATGACGCTGCTGGATGGGTGTGTGAGCAAACCATTACTGCAGTGACGTGTTCCTCCGCAGAGCCCTTGGCTCCAGGCAAGTATCACGATCTGATTCTTGTTGGCAGGATTGCCGACAACTTCTCGGGCAAGTTGGTGAACACTGCCTTTATCGGCTCCAAGGAACTGACAGACAACTCCACGAAGTCTGATGACACCGGAAACGCCGCTGTGGAAGGTGTTGTCACCGCACGATCCGCTGAAACACCGGCGGGAGTGCCTAGCCGACAGCTTGCATTCACAGGGTCAAATATCTTGGTGCTGATCATGCTCGCAGGGGCCTCGATGTTGCTCGGCGGTTCGGCACTGGGCGCACGGCGCCGGCGTCGGGACCAGTAGTAGTCGCGAAGTAGGCGGTTGGGTGGCTACACCCAACCGCCTGCGTACGCGATGAACTGCCCGGTCGTGAATCGGCTCGTTCCATCGAGGAATGCCATGGTGAAGGAAGCAAACTCCTCCATGGTGCCGAGACGCTTCATCGGAACAGCCGCCTCAACCTGTGCGCGGACACCGGGATCATGTGAACCCATCGCTGCGTGAAACCCTGGAAAGTCCATGAAGTTGGTGCCGACGGCATTGACTTGAACGCCGGTGGCGGCAATCTCGCCAGCAAGGTTCTTGGCCATCATGGTCGCGCCAGCCCGAACCGAGGAATACAACGCGGCGCCTGGGGTCGGCCTCGCTCCAGCGGCGCTCGTGATCATGAGGATCTGACCTGATCCTTGCTCGATCATTGGTGCAGCGACTGCTTGTAGGAATCGGTAGGGCGCTTCGATGCACCCTTCGACGAGGCGGTGAAGATCCTCCACGGTTGAGCTCATGAACTTGCCAGGAATGATCTGGCCCGTGAAGGCAGCGGCCGCGTCGATTTTTCCGAATGCTTCCAACGCTGCGGCGACCAGAGCGGTTGCTGACTCGGGTCGAGCGAGATTTCGAACTCCCTCGACCGCGACCACGGTGCTCCCCGAGGACTCCAGTTCCCTGACGAGTTCTGGTGACGGATTGCCGAGAACCAGGTCGTGGCTACGATGCGCAAACTCGCGAGCCATCGCCGGCCCGACGTAGTCGCTTGCGTCATTGATGAGGGCTACCCGGCGGGAATGGTCCTGTTTCATGTTCGGCCTCCTGAGTCAGAGCAACAGTCTGCCCCAGGTACTGGGGGAGCGTTGCTGGACCGCTAGTTCTCATGAGACGGGCGGTGTGAATTCATTCATTGCTCGGTACCCTGGCAGCTTCGTATCCTGAGGGAGAAAAATGAGAATGTTGCGGGTCATATCCCTCTCGGTGCTCGGCGCGATTGCGCTCGTGACCTCAGGCTGCGGCGCCGGTTCGAAGGCGATTCGCCATGTCGGAGCGGTGAGTGAGCCATTGATGCTCGCGGCGGAAGCGACGAGCTCGGGTTCCTTTCGAACTGAGATCGTCACAACAACCAGTTTCGATGGATCAGAGTTCGAGACCAAGGCCGAAAGCCTCCGCCAAGGAGATTGGTCGAGACTTACCGTGGATCTCGGTGTTCCTGGCTCCCGAGCCTCGATGGAGCTCATTTCCGAAGGATCGGTCAGCTACTTCAGATACGTGGGCATACCCGCCGACGCCGGCCTTCCGGAGGGTTGGATCGAGATCGACACGGGCACCGAAGCGGCTCCGGTCATTGGCGGACAGTCCGGCTCAGTGGACGCGGTCCTTCGAGCAATTCTCGAGGGCGGCGGGTCTGCGACGGATGAAGGAGTTGACACCATTGAGGGGGAGTCCCTGCATCACTACTCGGCTCAACTCGACCTGCTCGCGAACCTGAGCGAGCAGTCCACTGGCAGCGACTCAGGCGACGAATTGGTCGATGAAATGGTTGAGAGTCTCGCTGATCGGTGGGTGGATCTCTATCTCGATGAGGACGGGCGGCTCGCTCGAGTTGGCTACGACATGGAGACCCAGGGGACGACGGTTTCAGTAGCTATGCGCTTCTTCGATTTCGGCACAAAGAAGAAGATCGACGTGCCCTCAGACACCACAGTCATGACGCTCGACGAGTTCTTCGAATCGGTCGGGATTGGGTCGAGCGGGCCAGCAGAGTTCGGCGAGGCCGCCGGAGGATCTGCTGGTGGAGCCCTCGGAGACGGGTGATCTGGTCGGCGTTGCTACTCAGCTGGTGAGAACTCAACAACGAGACGGTTGGTCTTTCGCAACACTGCGCCCGCTGGAGGTCGGCAGTCTACGGGGCGCACTTCCGTCAATCGCTGGAGTAACACAGTGACTGCTGCCTTGAGTTGTTGACGAGCTAGGTGCGTGCCGGGGCAATACTTCTGGCCGAATCCGAACGTCATCACCTCGCCCTCAGAGCGATCAGGATTGAAACGGTTGGGCTCGATGAAGTGCTGGGGGTCTCGGTTGGCCCCAGCAATGCCACACAGGACCAGGGTGCCAGCGGGGAGGTCAACTTCGGCGAGGTGCCCGCCCGAAGTGGCGAGTCGGGGCAGTACTGACACGGGCGGCTCGGTACGAAGCGATTCACCGATCACGCGGTCAGCGTATTCAGGTTCAACGCGTAGCCGTTCAGCGAGCGAAGGTTGGGTGACGATTCGGTGCAGCAGTGTGCTCAGCGCGTCGGAGGTCGTGGTCGCCCCAACTGCATAGAGGAGACGAACGTGTGCGGAGACTTGCTCATCGTCGAGTCGAACTCCGTCACGCTCGGCGAGCAGCATGGTGGAGATCACGTCATTGGCGGGATGTGCTCGGCGCTCCGCAAGTGTTGGCCGCAGGAACTCGGTGACCTCTTTAGCAGCAGCGAGTGCTTCAGCCGGATGGGTGGGGTAGCTGAGCAAGGCCAACGCCCAAGCCCGTTGGCGTTCCTCCGTGCCAACGGGAAGACCGAGCTTGCGGCTGATCGCCCAAAATGGGAGGACCTGGGCGAAGTCGGTGGCTAGGTCAACATGGTGTGGCCGGTCGGAGTTGTGAGCCCGTCGCAACATCGAATCCACCACTTCGTGGGCAAGCGGGACGAGGTCGCTGTCGATGAACTGGGCCACGGCGCGAGAACGAAATGCCGGCATTGCGAGCTGACGGTACCGGTCGTGTTCCGCTCCATCCATGTCGATGAACGTTGAGCCGATGTGGGGTTTGGTAGCGAATTGGTAGATCTCACCGCCAGGAAAGTCCTCGTGGCGGGCGAAGAACTCGCGGAGTGTTGCGAATCCGGTCAGCAGGAGTGCAGGGCGACCAAGGAAGGTTGCCCGGAGCGCCGGGCCTTGTGATGCAGCATCAGCCATCACATCGTGAAGATCCTCGCCACTCGCTGTGAACAACGCCAGATCAAGCTCCGATGAGAACTGCACGATCCGAGGCTATCCCGCCTTTTGAACGAGGAGCTTTCGATACGCGGCAGGCGTGGATGGGCTCACCTTGGTGGTTGAGAGAAATGAGCGAAGGAGTGCGATGAACTCCTCTGGGTTCTCCATGTGTGGAAAGTGTCCGGCACCCTCGATGATTTCCAGTCGACTCCCAGGCATCAGTTCGTGGGCCCGGCGGGCATGCTCGACGGGAATGATCGGGTCACGGTCGCCCCACACAAGCATCGTGGGAAGGGCAGCGGTGAGATACACGCGGTCCAAGGCGCTGACGCTTTGACCGCCAGGATCGATCACTGAGCGAAGGGTTTTGATGAATGCATGCCGGTTGCCGACGCCAGTCAGGGAGGCATATGCCTGCCAGATTTCCTCGGTATGGGCTCCCAAGAGGCCAAAGCGGTTGAGCACCGAACCCAACGTGGTGCCGATCTCGCGAGCAATCGGCGGGAAGATCAACGGCATGAGCAACTCGGCTCCCGGAAGCGTGAGAATCCGGAGCATCCAACTCACCTCTCGCCCGAGCCCGCCTGAGCCAACGAGCACGAGTCGCTCGACGAGCTCGGGGTGCTGATACGCCAGTTGCATCGCAACTCCGCCGCCCAGCGATTGCCCAATGACGGTGCAACGCTCGACGCCAAGGAGGCCGAGAAGGTCTCTCAGACCACTTGCGTATGCACCCAGTGAATAATCACCCATTGGTTTCGCTGACTCGCCGTGACCGATGAGATCTGGTGCGATGACGTGGTAATCGCTCACCAAATCAGCGGTTACCTTGCGCCAGGTTCGAGAACTTCCTGCCATTCCGTGAATGAACAACAACGCTGGGCCGGTGCCACCTTCTCTCAAGGTGACCTCGTGTCCATGGATCTGTAGGCGCTTCTCAACAACGGTCTTCATAGGTACAACGATCCTCCTTTTCGCTGGAGTTCACAAGTGACGAAGGACCTTCATATCGGCTACAAGCAGCCACCCGGAATGTCGAGGCACGGATCGAGTAAGGGAATCGTTGAGGTTGTTGTAGTCGTGGTGGTTGTTGTTGAGGTGGTTGTTGTTGAGGTGGTCGTGGTGGACTCGGGCTCGGTCGTAGATGTCGGCCCAGAAGTAGTGCTGGTCGTGTCTTGAATCGTTGTTGGAGTCGCAGTCGTTGTGGTGGGCTGAACTCGAACGATGTCGGTGGTACAGATCAAAATGTCCCGCTCGGGCCTGAATGTGACGGTGATCTGGTCGGAGTAGTTGACGCTCTGCACAACGAGGCAGACTTTGGCGTTCTCCGCGAGGGGTTTGTCGGGCATCCAGTTGAGGTTGAAGACGCCGATCGCGTCCAACTGAGCGGCATTGTTCTCACCCTCCACGCGGGCCGTGAGGGCATTTCCGACACAGCTCTTGTTGTCCCACCACCTGGTGCAGGCGGGTCGCTCAACATCGAGGTCGCGAACATCGCCGCTCACAGTGAGTGTCCCATCAAGGTTGTAGGTAGCAGTGAATTGCGCCAGGGTTGGCACATAATCATCTGCGCAGCCCGTAGACGCGACAAGGAGTCCAGCGATGCCAAATGAAAGGGCGGCCCGTCGGGAACTGCGGCGGGAGGACTCTCGGTGGGACTTCTGAATGATCGTGGTGGTAGTTCCTTCGGACGTTCTTAGTATGGGTAAATAGCCCTTCGGCGGAACCCACGG
>DORQ01000114.1:11015-12531 GCA_003514205.1 Acidimicrobiaceae bacterium | reverse complement strand
TACTTGGCGTTCGACTAGGTGAACAGGACGACGGACCAGCATGATCTCGTCAAGGTTGAAATCCCACAATCGACGCCACATCTCGTGACTACCAACCTACGGTAATCTTCCGAGCAGAGGGAGGAGCAACTGTTTTCACAGCATCTTTCGTGATGAGCCCATCAAGCAATCCGCTGGCACCGGCTTCGGTAAGTTCGAGTGCGTCCCATCGAGCTTTGGCCTCGGGTGAAACGGCACCCTCGACACTTGTCAGCGAGTCCCAACAGCCCGTATCTGAGACAACCCAACCATAGTCGCGAAGGGCATAGGCGAAGACTTTCGCCGTTTCGAGCTTCCCAACGGAATAGCCCTTCTTTTCGAGTCTGTCGTCGATCTCGGTTCTGGACAGATCGAGGTAGAAGCGAGTGCCTTCAGGCACGGTTCTCATACGATCGGCCGAGGTGTTGGCCATAGCAACAGAAGGGTGACAAGCCGGTTCGGGACCAAGCTGGTTCTCCAAACGAGACGCAGGCTCCACCGCATACCCGCAACTCGTTCCAGCCTGAGTGGGGTCGTTCAACTGCACCCCAGTACACGGAGGCCCGAACAGCGTGTTATACATCTCGTTGTTGAGTGCGTGGTGGATCTCCCCCGATTCAACCTCCTCGATACGGGTCAGCATCACGAGGGGATTCACTGCTCCCATTCCTCGTTTCGCAACGTCGGCGACTCCCGTGTCGGAACGGAAGTCGCTGATCTCCCCCGCAGGAGTTCTCCCGACCACTGCTTGGCCGACGCAGAGGTCGTAGTCTTCCAGGGGCGGATCCCATGCCTCGAAGGGAAGCACACAATTTGCAATTCTGCCACTTGGATTCACCGGGGTCGGAGGCCTTGGCACCAGCCAAAGCCCAAGTTCCGAACCATTCTGCCTATTGATCAGGATCATCTCGCTGTCGTTTCCCGCCGAGGGGAGCCAGTTTGGATTCCAGGGGATCGTGAGCTGGCCGTCAAGATTGTCTGGGTAGTTCGCTGAGCGAACACGGATAGTCGTAGTAGCAGTCGCCACGTCGTAGATCGGCGTCGAATAGCTCGTGAGGCCGATACTCAGGTGGCCTTTCCAGTCTTGTTGTCCGGTAAAGGCAGCGCGATTGGAATTCTCAAACCAGTTGTCGGCCCATCGTGACGAATCTGAGGCTTGCTTGAGGCAGGCAACCGGAGTGTTCCAGGGGTCGCTGTCCGCGTAGAACCGAATACTTGCCGCGCCCTGGGCTTTGAGCGGGAGGCACTCGTCGGGTCTGATTTGACCGAGAGGCTCAGTCGTTGTTGTCATTCCTGGTGGGTCATTCACTGGAGGACATCCGGTACCGACAACGCAGAGCGCCACCGCGAGCATCCTCCACGACCTCCCCACCCTGACATGACGAGCTTCTAGTTCCATCACGACTCCAATCGATTCGCGAGGTGCGTGGCAGGCGATCAGTTGCCGGAGCGACATCACCCCTATCCGGAGCCCCCTGGTGTGTCCGATGAGCGCCTC
>DORQ01000114.1:0-10897 GCA_003514205.1 Acidimicrobiaceae bacterium | reverse complement strand
TTACTGGTGTGTCCGATGAGCGCCTCTGCAGCAGCTCAACTTGCAAAGCGGAATGGGGGAGGCTGGTGTGACGCGGCGCGGGAGATCGATGAGACGAGTGAGTCCGCCGCTATGGGCGCCGCAAGCCAACTTGAGCGACCCGAAACTCAACAGGAGGGCCGGGCGTTCATCGGCCGGTCCGAGCGGCGAACACCCACCACTCGAACCGGCCTGACTCAATACATCAACTGCTTTGGCAACTTGTTAACCCGCGCCAACGAGAGCGACTGACCCACCCAACTCAACTTCTGCCCTAAAGCTGGACACCGGAGTCCAAGCCGAACCATTCCAGTAGATCATCCTGGCGACCTGATCTTGGCCGACCATTACAACCAACTGGGTAAGACCGAATGCCATCGATCGAATTGATTGTGGAGTCGTCGCAACAGCATCGCTGCCCAGCCTTTCTGACGACCAACGACCAACATGGTTGATATCAAACCAGTGCCAAAGATGGCCCAGCTCGCCGTTTGGACCCGAGTAGAAGACATGGTGCTGGTCGCCATAGGCACTGACTGAAAGTGCTCCGGCACCGCCTACTCCAAAGTCTGGAGTAGGAAGCGTCGCTGTCCGCCACCGGTCGACGTCCCACCATCCTTCGCCGATTCCCCTGTCTGGCTGTACGTAGTAGAACTGCACTTGCAGCCCGACAACTTGGGCAGCGATCTCCGAGTCGGGAGCAACGCCATTGTTACCCACCAGCCTCTCGCTCTGCCGAGTGCCACCAGCAAAATCTTGCCAAACGTGTGAGATTCCGTACTCGTTGTTGGTGTAGAAGACATGAAGCTGACCAGCCGACGAACCGGGGGCTGGTGCTGCGACTGCAGCGAAACGCCCATTAGCCGGAAGGTTGGTAGCCACCACACCAGCGTCAAACCATCCAGGGCCATTGTTGACAATGGATCGAATTCCGCCAGAGAGGGTTGAGTAGTAGAGGGTTATGTTGGCACCACCTGTGGTAACAGCTGCAATCCGTCTTCCGTCAAAGTCAGGCGCATAGATTTTTGGCTCAGACAACCACGCCCCGAGCCCATAGGCCGCGTGAAAGATGAATCCATCCCTTGTGGCACCAAAGACATGCGGAGTGTTGCCGATTCTGATGCTTGCTAGCTCTGAAATTCCCACATCGAGAAACCCGTCAGGCTGTTGAAGAGTCTTCAGGACTGAAGGTCCTAAGGTTCCCAGATTGGGACTAGTCGCCGCGACCTGGAGCGTAGGGCCTCCTGCCGACGCCAGAAAGCTCATGGCCGTCGGAGAGGCAGGCTTCACGTCGGCAGGGGCTGGAGGCGGACTACTTGTTGGTCCCCCTTGGTCCACAGAAATGAAGCCCATCACATGACGGCCTTCGAAGGGGATTCGATCAGGCCCGATCCACCGCGGAGTGACACCCTGATTGACCGGATTGGAGCCTTTGATATTTTGATTCCCGCCTATCACTTCATAGGAGTTAGCTGCCTGGTTGATGGCTGTGACAATGTTGACGTGTTGCGCGCCCCCAGAATCGCCTTCGATGTTCATATCGCCAGGACTCGGCAGGGAACTCGGTCCTCTCCACCTATTCTGTGCCTTGGCCCAGTCAACAAGCGCTGGCACATAGTTGTTGTTGACCGATCTAACAGGAATCCCCGCCGCGCCCCACGCCCAGGTCGCAAACGCCGCACACCATTGATCATTGATGTTGTATGGCTTTCCAGGAACAACATTCGATGCCGCCGGGTTTTCTGCTACGCCAAGCTCTCCGCTAACAGTTCGTACAATTTCGAATCGAATCGCGGCGCTGGTCGGTGGCGGAGGGGGAGGGGCTGGCTCCTCACAGCCTGGAAGAAGGCCGATTAGACCGCCGCTCATGATGAGCCCAGCTACGGGTCGCCCAAATCTGAACCTCTTGAGGCCTGGGTTCACGCCGCATGAAGTCACCTGCCTGTGGGCGGTGGTACTAGTGAGAAATTTCATGATAATTGTTCCTTTCGATGAGATGAATTGACTGTTGGTTCAACGGTGGCGACCCGGAGTTCGCCGCATTGGGCGCGGCGACAAGCACCCCACCGACAGGTCGACGGAGACAAGCGCACCGATTGGGCGCTGATCGTCAATGGATCGAGGGTCGTCTCAAACGGGCTCGGGAATGCTTCGCTGATGCACGCGAGCGAACGTGAAAGGCCGACCGCAAACCGTCCGCTACGCGTCTATGGAGTAGACATGCAGCGAAATCCCGGGTTTTGTCACTGGTGATCCCGATTCGCCGCCAGGTGTCACATCTAGGTCTCGTCCGTAGTATTTGATTACCGCGTAGAGCGCATCGAGATCCAACTTATTCATTCCCACACATCCCAAGGTTGCCCGAGAAGGTGGATGCAGGAAGTCGTGGATATTCAATTCTCCACGAGTAACGCCATTTGCGCATTGACCGCTGTGCACTGCCCCGTAGCCGCGGTTCTGGTTGTCGAGAATCGCGAAGTTGCTGTGACCAACCAGCGTTCCATGACCCACTGGATCGTAGTTGTTGACCTCGTAGAATCCATCAGGGATCGGTCCCCCAGAGATGCAGGGATCAGTGCCCCCATTTCCAGTTCCCACCGACGCCCAGAAGACCGTCATTCCCGAACTCACCACCTGTAGCTCCGACTCAAGTGGGTGTTGCTTGTGGACGATTAGCTGTATCTCTGGGGCTGGATGAACGAACTTCGACACCGTGAAGTACTTCACTGAGGCCAAGTACTCTGGTGAGCAACCACTGATGACACTGGCGGTAGCAAGGAGGGCGATTAGAAACAAGATCCGTTTCGTTGGTGGGATTGCCGGACTTCCTTTGAGTATCATTTCGTTTCCTTTCCTTGGAGTCTGTTGATCACCCTTCCAGCGAGACCAGCGCTACTGGCGTGACAATCCCACAACCGATTCGCCAGAGATTGGAAATAGCGAACTCTGGCTCATCAGGGGCCGCCAAACCGAAGTTCAATTTTGATGTTCACCCATGAAAAGCCGGGTAGGCTGATATGAGAGTGCTAGCCCTCATCGGTCACGGCGCGTCCAGCGTGATGATGTCGGGCTGGGACCCCAAGACACGCCACCCAGTGGCGCTCAAATTCCTCGAGATCCCAACTGCGCTGCTGAGAAACGCAGAGAGGAGCGGCCGAAGAGGCCGCCAAGGCCGCGCCGCGTTGGCGATCTTCACCATTGGACTATTGCTTGCGACCTCCATTGGCACATGGGCCGAGGACGCACCGCTGCCGAAATCCAGTCCACAACAGAAGAGTCAGCAGCCTCGTTCGGAACTCTTCAGCGACCATGCGGTCCGGGAACTGCAAGGATCAACGCTGCAGAATCCGTAGCGGGCACTGATAAGCTCTACATCGGGGTCGCCAACGACCGCTCGGGCAACATCGTCCGGGGTGCCCTTGCCGAGCTGTGGGAAAGCTCAAAGGCATTCACGAAGTGGTGCAACCGCCAGGGAGGGCTAGCAGGACTCCACATAGAGCTGGTGGACTTGGACGCGCAACTGTTCGAGGCCGGCAAGCAGCACGATCGAGCGTGCCTTGAAACCTTCACCATGGTAGGCGGAGGCTTCATCGTCGATGAGTTCGAAGGCGCAAATCGTTCCAGTATCGATTGCAGCATGGTCGAGTTTCCAGAAATCGTTGTTTCGACCGCACGCTACACATCAGATCGACTGGTTTCGGCAGTTCCCAATCCTCCCTTCATGCGAACCACCTCGGGTGCCAAACAACTCGCCAGGATGCAGCCGACCGCACTTAGCAAGGTCGAATTCGTCTACCTCGACTTGGAATCCACCCGGTCGGATCACGAACTCGCACTGCCCGTAGCGGCCGCCTTGCCCGAACCTCCGGTTGTCACCTCACTTCTCTATAGCCCGTCCGGGTCCACAGACTGGAGCGAGAAGGCGAAATAGATTCTCGAGTTCGACACAACAGCCATTGATTTTCAGGGCGACTCGGCCACGCTGGCTGCCCTAGCGACAGAATTACGGAACAGCGGTTACACCGGGGTCATCATGGGAAACGCCAGCCTCTACTCACCCAGCCTCCTCAAAGGATCCGATCCTGGTTCGCTAGAAGGCCTCATCATCCAACTGCCGCATCACCCATTCGAAGAGTCGGTCCACTGGAGCGCTACAGGCAAGCTCCAGGATCTCATGGCGCAGGGTCTTCCCAACCCGATCCCGGACCTCGACGCTCTCACTGTCAACGCGTTTTCTGCGTGGCTCTTGTTTGCCCAATCGTTCACACGATGCGCTAACGAGGGGCTTGTCACGCGGGATTGTGTTCTCGAGAAGGGCAAGAGCGCCCTCAACTGGACTGGAGGAGGCCTACATGCCCCGACCTCACCCGGAGACAACACTCCCCCTCGGTGCACGATGCTGCTCAAGGTGACCGATGGCGAGTTCCGTCGCTTGTCTCCTGAGCTTGGGTCGGATAGCGACAACGGTGATGGATTTGCCTGCGCCCCACCTGTCTTCACCCCACCGACCCCGGGCACACAGAGGTAGCGAACGCCTGAAGGAGCTTTTTCTCACATGCAGTGTTCCTCAGTGGTAGAGTGAGCGACGACGGAGGGGGAAATGAAACATTCGTCACCGGCAATCTGCAACCCAAGGTCTCAGCCGAGAACCCATGCGGCTCTCCCGGTCGCCGCGATCCACAACCTGAAAGATCGAATCAGCAGAGTACCGGTTGCGATTCTCAACCTGAGACGCCAACGGGCGCAGTCAAAACGCCTCGATTTTCAGCTCTCCGAACTTGTCGGCCGACCCTTGCAGCGATCGTCAGTAATTTCCCGTGGCTCAACTGCGCAATTGGTCTGCGCTTGGGATCCGAGTGCCAAGGCAACAAGGGCATTCAAAGTGTTTCCAGGTCCACTGAGCCTCGACACAGGACTTCGTGTCCTTACCGAGATGCAGGCTCACCTTGTTCATCCGAACATTGTTCGGGTTCTTGACGGTGCTGCCAAGGAGAGCGCAGCCTGGGTCGAGTTGGAGTATTTGCCGGGGGCCGACCTGGAACGGCTCATAACCGACGGGCCGCTCCGCCCAAGCGAGGTGCGGAAGATCGTCCTCGATTTGGCGCAAGGTATTTCCTACTTGCACTCTCAAGGCTGGATCCACCGCGACCTCAAGCCTTCAAACATTATGGTCACCCACGCTGCTCCGGAATCTCGGGCAGTCATCGTCGATCTTGGGTGGGCCGCCGACCTCTTTGGACAACGACTCACACGGACCGGCACGCCCGGCGGAACGATCGGATACATCGCGCCCGAGGTCCTGGCAGGCGAAGAGGAGACCAAGTATTCCGATCTTTGGGCATTAGGCCGACTCATTGAGACCGTCATTTCCAAATGCCCCGACGAAGAGGCGGCCATCTGGATTCCGATAATCGAGCGGCTCACCGCCAAAGATGCCACTCAGCGCACCTTGCCGATCGATGAGATTGACCAGCTCGCCAACAGCTCCCCGAACGGGCTCGAGTCGCTCGAACTTCAGTCTCCCCCGCGGAAGGGGTCCGCTGACCCCCTTCTCGATGAGTTAGTACTCGCAGAAACTCCTCGCCGTTCGTCAGATCGACCTCAAAGCTCAAGAAAGCTAACCTACATAACGGTTGTAGCGCTTCTCGCGACCGTCGGCACGTTGCTGACACAAACGTCAATGGGTGGGCGCCCGACGGTCGCCGCAACATCTACCGAACCAGCAGACACGCAATCGGCCAGCAAAAGCACGCCCGGAGCCGCGACATCTACCGGCAGTTCAGCTCAAACTGAGCAGGGCGTAGCCCAGAACGCGGAGTTAGCGGACTGCATCACCGTTCTCGAAACCCTCGCTAGCTTCGAGCACACAGCAGTCAAGTTCGCGAGCCTTCTAACGATTGGCGGATCTCTTGTGAGGATCGTCGAAGATGAAAGGGCAGTGGGTGAAGAGGTTCAGCAGCATGCCCCAGGGATAGGTGGACTGAAGCCTGCTCCTCCCGTGAACGGTGCAGCATTCTTGACGGCGATATTCGCCTGGTTGCTGGGCGCAGATCATGAATCTGCGTCAAACATCGGTGGAGAGATCACCGGCGAGGATCCCGCCAACACCCGCACGGCCCTCGAGACATTTCTGGCCTTGTCAAGTACGAGTGAACAGGTTGAGAACCGGTGTGGAGCAAAGGACGATGTGGAGTGCTTGGTAAGCGAGATCGATTACCAACGCGAGAATTGGGGGAACCTGATGTTAAACGCAATTGGGGACGGCAGACTTGCCTCGCCCAAAACTCTTACCGACCTCGAAGAGGTCAGCTCTCTGGCCCAACGTCTCCTGCCGATCATCTATCAAGCAGTGCCGTTGCCCGAGTTGCTCCGCTCACATCTCCAAACCTGCAGAGATGCTGCGTGAGAGTTTGTCCTAGACCTAGTCACCAAACCAAGGAGGAAGACAGATGCGAAGGCTCCAGATAGCCCTGCTCATAGCCATGACCTCGCCAGTCATTGCCGGATGCCCAGAAAAGCCACCTCCAACTTCCCCTAATAGAGAGGCGCCGCCCGTGAACCCGGCCGAACCCCAGACGGAGGCAGCACCACGACCCTGAGCTAACTCAGATTTCGCTCATTTGAGCTGCATCTACCAACTCGCCCAGGAATGGCGAGAACTGCGCGGCCGACCTCAGACACAGCTCAATATCGCTATCGAATTCGCCGGCGAGCTCCAGTAGTGAGCGCGCGTATTCAACATCACCAAGTCGGGCGGCGGCGGCGCCTTGGCGAGCCAATCGCGAGTCCGACCGAAGTTCTCGAAGACGTTTCGAGGGAATTGATGCCTGCGAGTCGAGGAGCATTACCTCCAGATCACCGAGTTCTCGTTGCTCGCTCACCACGAATCTCGCTTCCACGATTGGCGGAGCATCGCGTAAGCGAGCCGATTCGCCACTGCTGCGGCTGAGGCTTAGCGAACTCACTCCCACCACAAGATCCTCCTCATCCACCAACACTACTGACACACCTGCGAGCCCAGCCAAGTATGTATCTGGCAGCGCATTCATGGCCACAAGGAGCACAAGCCCGTCGCGCTCAACAGTCGCCCCCAACCTCAAGTCAACCAGGCCCCCAGAGACGAACCCTGGATCAAGGGCGACGATTCCCGATCCGGAATGGGGAAGCGCGCCGAACTTCGCAACAGAGTTCCTCAGTCGTTCGCGGCTGGCAGCGACGGAGAGATCGAGGTGGTCGAGGGTGGAGCCAACAACGCTAAGTAGCGAGGCCGCGTACTGGTGCAGAGTCTCATCATCTACGACACCGAGACTTGGGAGTCGCCGAGCATTCGCCACACCGCTGCCTCTCGAGACAACGCCCTCCAAGCCAATCATTGCCCGAAGGTCCTTCTCCTCCACCAGCCACCACCCGCTTGCGGGCCCGCGGGCCCTGGCCTCCTGAAGTCCGTCAGCGAGGAGTGCGAGCCTTGAGCACACCTCGCCGATCGCTGGGTTGAGATCCACGATCCTGCCGCTCGAAATTTCGCCAACAAAGAGCTTCTGGACTAAAGCTAATCCTTCGGAGGACAGACCCCGCGAACCAAGCTCTGGCGCAAAGGTCGCCTCCACTACATGACCGGTCAACAGGTCGGCGTGGACTGCTACCTCACGGCTGAACTGATAGGTCGCAACCCCTGCTCCAGAGTGCCGCGAGGTTGACGAGGCAGACCAGAGCTGTCGCTCAGAATCATACTCAACAAGAAGTTCACTCATTGGAATCTACACCTTCGGGAGTGGCCGAGCTGATTGGGTTGACCGCGTCCCACAGGACTTCCCTCGCGCAATTTCCACATCGTGACTTCATCTTTCTTGTCGCTGCGCTTCGATGACCGAGTTCATCGCGATGGTGTTCTGGATACAGAAGATCGATTGCGGCGTACACCAGACGATCCCACTCGTCGGTCCCACCCTGAACCTCCTCCACCTCTTGCACTGGACTCACTCCAGATGCTATTTCGATTGCGGCCAGCGCAATAGCAAGACAGCGACGCCCCTGACACGAATGAGTGCCTCGAAACCCTGCTAGAAATTTTGCATTGAGGTGGTGGCGCACCCTATCCACGAGATCACGGGTCTCAGTAATCTCAACGGCATCGGCCCGGAGATCCACAACCACCGTTGAAAGAAACCCAGACGGATCGACCGCGCGTTCTCGGCGCTCAGGGCTTCTGAGAAGATCTTTCGCAGCATGGTCCAAAGCCCGATATGCATAGCCGGTCGCGTCGGAGGTTGAGCTGATCTCAAGTTTCCGGTGCTCGCGTCGGTAATTCTCCATGGTGGTCAGCAATCGCTCAATCCATTTGGATCGGAGCTCCTCGGCCAATTCAGGGAAACAGTGACGCGTTGCGACTCGTCGTACAGAAGCGGTTGCGGCGCTCGACTGCGAATAGGCTCCAAACCAATCCACATACCGTTCCGGATCCCAGCGCATCGAAGCGAGACTGCCACGCGATCCGCCATTGCGGCAAGGGCCAACTCGAGCGGACCAACGCAATACGCACTGTCCACCGCAACCCCCGAGCGCCTCAATGCCATGCAATCACTGGAAGCTCAGCACCAGCTGGATCGCGGTCGACCGATTCGTGGCGGCGATACTCGGCGGGCGCGAGCCTCCGGCCGGCGGGAATAGGTCAAGGAAGTGCAGTCGTCCTGATGCGTTCCGAGTCGCCTCAAGATTCATGCTCGACACCATTGATGTTGGTGTATGCACCCGGACCGAATCGAAGGTCTGAAACCACGAGCTGCCCCAAGACCCCGCTCGCGGAGGAGAGAAATCGCCGCCGGGCGTGTTCAACTGCTCATTCCAGTTGGTGATGAGCCCGCCGGGCGGATTCACCGTCGACGGCAACAACTCTGGATCGATGAGAGTTCCGCCGGAAGCCCACGACTGAAGGGAGCGCCCCGAGATATCGACGCACCAACACGTAGCGAAGGCGGCGATGTTTTCCGAGTCGACATAGCCGAAGGTGAAGGAAGCCGGTGACTGTTGCATCGCCGACCGAAAGGCTTCGGGGCCGTCGACGTGTCCGTAGTTGACTGCGCGATAGCCGATCATGTCGAGCACATCATGACCATCTGCAGGCCTTGAAATCACCACCGCCATTCGAAGTCCGTCGCTCTCTATGATCCGCTCGATCGGGCCATAGATGGTCCGATTGACCGTGAGCACCTGCCCAGTTCCGAACGGGTCGCTCAAGTCGTTCAGCCGGCCAACGGTAATCTCCTCGACTGGAAGACATTGTGTTCCGGCAAGATATGAGTGCTGACCGTCGCCGCACATCGGGATATTCAACTGCACGCCAGTGAACGATGGGGCAACGTTGAGAGTCCAGCCAAAGCGTTCACCCCTACCAACGAAGACATATCCGGGGAACGATGGAGCGGTAAGACCCCGCATACGGATATTGGGTGAATGAATATCCACCTCGAACGCAACCGCAGGATACATATACCCAATCTGAGGTCCGCCGATCAGTATCGGGTGCCCGGAGGAGGAACGCTCCGCCGCCACAACCGCGAAGTTCGAAGCCATCGCGGCCCGTTCAGAGTGATATTGCTCGAACCCGAACTCGTCTCTGACCACCTTGAGAGAATCGCCGACTCCCCCAGGGTTGTTGCCACCTGAATCAACAGAGTTGCCTGTGGCGAGATGGGGGTATCCACCGGGGCTATCGGCGGACATCGGTGGGCCAGCTACCGCCCCGCGACCAAACCAGTCCGACTTGAACGCTGCCAATGCAACGAGGTCAAGTCGGGTCCATCGAGGCAGGGGGCTCAGGACCGTATCAAGTTGCGCGTTGTAGCCCGACAACCATGAGTCCATATCGCGAAGTACTGCGGCACCTTCTGCGCCACGGTCCTGCAATAGCCGCAACTGATCGCCAAGTATTGCCTCAGTCGAACCGGTCGGCTCAAGCCACTTGAGCGCCAGAGAGGTCCACAACGCTGAGACGTTGGGTACCCGCAAAGCCGCAATTCGTCCATTCCGCCGAGCAACTTCGTACTCAAGGGCCCCATGTGAAGCAGCAACCCAACCCACTGCCCAAACGGCCCCATCGTCGGTGTCGGCCTCGATGTGGGGAACGTTGAAGCGATCACGCCGAATAGTGACCCCGTCCCGAGGTTGTTCGAGAGCCAATGGGGCCTCCCCCGCCGGAAAACCAAGCTTCGCCGACTTGAATCCAGCGGCCACATCTTCTTCAGAGACTGACCCCGCAAGTGGAGTGATCGAGTCGTACATCCTTGCCTCCAATCCAACATCACCTGTATACGGGGGCGAGAAGGAGCCTGAGGGAACGATACCGAGCGCTACGATCGCTCGATCATCTGGCGGCGATTGTGCTGGCCTAGGCGGTGCCACACACGCTGTGGAGGCCGCAATCAGGGTTACAACCAGCGTGACACAACAAGCCCGAGCACGCCGATGTTGTGAGAAACCACGAGTTGACTTATCGATGACTCTTCGCATGCTCTCAGCTTTCCTGTCTCGATAAGTAGGTTCCGATGGCGACCCCGATGGGCAAGCAACTCATCACCCAATACATACCCAACATCCTCATGGATTCTCCTGTTCATCGGTCTCGACCGCGGTGCCGCCCTGCTAGCGAGCACGGCCGAGTGTTGCTAGGACTCACAGCGCAGCAGTAGTAACTGGCGTGACATTTTCCTCGACAGCGCTCAATGTCGAGCGAGCTAGGCACAAGAAAGCAGGATGGCAGTCGCGGGACCTGTCCGCTTTGCAGCACTAGTGCATGAATGCCTGTACAACCACCGTTGCTTACATTCTCCTCGATTGAGGTTCGTGACCAAGATCCAGAACTTGGCGTTCGACTAGGTGAACC
>DORQ01000113.1 GCA_003514205.1 Acidimicrobiaceae bacterium | reverse complement strand
GTCGAACGCCAAGTAACCGAATCGACCGGTGCACGAAACAATTCGGAAACACGACCTTCCTAGGTTGTCCCCCGAGGCATGGCTGTGGGTCGCCGTGCCAAGGAGGAATAATGGATACCGGAAACATCACGTTTACGCTGATTGCGGCGGCGCTGGTCCTGTTTATGACGCCAGGATTAGCTTTCTTCTACGGAGGGATGACGCGAGCGAAGAACGTCCTCAACATGTTGATGATGAACTTCTGGTGCGTGCTCATCATTCCCGTGCTCTGGGTGGTGGTCTTTTACTCCCTTGCTTTCGCCGGAGATGGTGCCTTCATCGGAGATTTCAGTCGGTTCGGGCTGAATGGCCTTGACCCAACTGATCCAGCTGGCGGTGCGGAGCTAGCAAAGATGATCTTTCTCGCCACGTTCGCGGCTATCACGCCAGCGTTGATTGCCGGTGCGGTGGCTGACCGAATGAAGTTCGCCGCCTGGGCGATCTTCGTCCCGATCTGGTCACTGCTCGTCTACGTTCCAGTCACCTACTGGGTCGCCGCGCCGAACGGGTTTCTCAAAGACCGAGGATCACTCGACTTCGCTGGAGGCACCTCAATTCATGTCAACGCTGGTGTTGCTGCCCTCGCTCTAGTGCTCGTGTTGGGCAAGCGCAAGGGGTGGCCGTCAGAGGGTGCTCCGCCGCACTCAATGCCGCTGGTGATGTTGGGGACTGGCATCTTGTGGTTCGGTTGGTTTGGGTTCAACGCTGGGTCTGAACTTGCGGCCGATGGCGTAGCAATTCAGGCGTTTATCAATACCTTCGTCGCAGCTGCGGCTGCTGGGTTGGCATGGGCACTGGTGGAACGATTCCGCGATGGCCATTTCACAAACCTCGGAGTTGCATCGGGCATCGTTGCCGGGCTGGTGGCGATCACCCCAGGTTGTGGGTTTGTCGGCCCGATGTCGGCCATCGCTATCGGCCTCATTGCCGGAGTGGTGTGTTCGTTTGCCATCGGCCTCAAGGTGAAGTTCGGCTATGACGATGCCCTCGACGTTGTCGGTGTCCACCTTGTCGGCGGCCTCGTCGGATCGATCCTGATTGGCTTCTTCGCAGATCCGGAGTTCCTCGGCTATGCCCCAGGCAAGGGGAACGGCCCTGATGGGCTCCTTCGTGCGGATCAAGGACTGTTCTTCGGCGGCGGCGGCGGCCTCTTGGTTGAGCAAATTCTGGCGAACGGGCTCACGATGATCTTCTCGTTTGTCGTGACATTCGCGATCGCCAAGGCATTGAATGCCATCATGGGGATTCGTGTTGATGCGGATACGGAGAGCCAGGGGCTTGATGTAGTTGAACATGCGGAAACTGCCTACAACCATGGAGAGCGCTCCATGGGCCGAGCACACTGAGCGACTGGAAAAGGAATCGAATGAAACTCATCACAGCAATTATCAAGCCCTTCAAACTCGATGACGTGAAGGCTGCGCTCAAGACCATTGACGTAGACGGTATGACCGTCACCGAAGTCCAAGGCTTCGGGCGCCAGGGAGGCCACACAGAGACCTACCGCGGTGCCGAGTACAAGATCGACTTTGTGCCGAAGGTCAAGGTCGAAGCCGTGGTGTCGGACGAGGCGGCCGACCGTGTCGTTGAGACAATCGTGAACGCCGCACGAACCGACAAGATCGGCGACGGAAAAGTGTGGGTGACCAATGTCGAGAAGCTGGTCCGCATTCGCACTGGCGAGCGCGACGGCGACGCGATCTAACCGCCCCACGCTGAGTCTGAGGGGTCACCGGACACGGTGGCCCCTCACTCGTTTTTCCAAACTGTGCTGTGTTCGACGCGTCTTCGGTACCCTGTGCGCGGAGGTGCAACCCGATCATGGCCCTGCCCGAAGTGTGCGAGAAATTTCAGCGAGAATCTCCATTGCTCGGGCTGCGGTTCAGCCGGGCATATACGGAGCTGATCGACGCCTGGCTGGTTGGGCTGTACGACGAGGTCTTTGGTTCAACCCCCGGCGTGGCGTTAGTCGCCACGGGGGGTCATGGGCGATCAGAGCTGTGCCCGGCGAGTGACCTCGACCTGACGCTGATCCATACCGGAGGCGTCACCGTTTCAGATGCCGAGGCGTTCTGGTATCCCCTCTGGGACTCAGGCAAGCGGGTGGGTCACTCGGTGCGAACGGTTGACGAGGCACTCGAGTTGGCCAAGTCGGACATACCAACGGCTACCGCGCTGCTGAGCTGCCGTCCGATCGCGGGATCAACCGACCTTGCGGCGGCGTTAGCGCGGAAGGCGGCATCGCAGTGGAGTTCGTCGCCGAAGCGATCGCTGACGGTGCTCCTAGATTCCGTTGAGCTTCGGCAACGAACAGCGGGGGAAGTTCCCTTCGATCTGGAGCCCGACCTCAAAGAGGGTCGAGGTGGGTTGCGAGACGTTCACGCGCTGGAGTGGGCGTTGGCCGCAGACCCATCCCTTGAGATCGCCCGTCGGAGCGACTTGGAAGCCGCCTACGAAACCTTGCTCGCCGCTCGGATTGAGCTGCACCGGGTGACCTCGCGGACTGGCGACCGCCTCCTTCTGCAGGAGCAAGACGAGGTCGCTGCACGCCTTGGGGCCGAAAACGCTGATCAGTTGATGGCGCAGGTCGCAATGGCAGGACGCCGCATTGCTTGGTCTGCTGATGAGGCGTGGGCCGATGTCCGCGAGCAGTTGAGTGCCGGCATGTTTCGACGGTCCCGCAAGCCCCGCGAGGTGGGGCCTGGAATCGATCTTGTTGCAGGCAGGGTCGAGCTTCGAGATGGACCGGGGGCCACTGGCGGCTCGATGGTGGACCTTGCCCTAGCGGCTGGGCGCGAGCGGGTTCGGATGAGCCGGCAATCCCTGGAGTGGTTGCGTGACGCGCCGGCAGTCGCTGACCCGTGGCCCGTGGCGACTCGGGAGGATTTCATAGCGCTGCTGCTCCTCGGTCACGACGCAATCGACGTCATCGAGACGCTCGACATTGCGGAGCTGTGGTGTCGCCTCATTCCCGAATGGGAACCGAACCGAAGCCGACCACAACGGAACGCATACCACCGCTTCACCGTGGATCGGCACTTGCTCGAATGTGTTGCTCAGGCTGCGGGAATTGCGCAGCGTGTGGGTCGGCCCGATCTCCTCATGATGGGGGCGCTACTCCACGACATCGGCAAGGGGTATCCCGGTGATCATGCGTTGGTCGGACGGGAACTGGCAGCGACCATTGCTCGCCGCATG
>DORQ01000138.1:3793-6580 GCA_003514205.1 Acidimicrobiaceae bacterium | reverse complement strand
CTGCCGATCAGGCCCATGGCTGGTGATACACAGTGAGGTCAAGGCCCCGCGCGAAGCCAGCCAACCCAAGCCCACCGGCCCGGGCGACCTCCACGGCCAACGCGCTGGGCGCGCTGACTGACACCAGCACTCCGAACCCCCCAGCCCAGGCCTTCTGGACCATTTCGAAACTGGCGCGACCCGACACCCACAGCCCCAAGTGCTCACCTCCGGCGTGTGAGGCAGGGAGCACTCCATTGAGGAGAAGACGCCCGATCACTTTGTCCACAGCGTTGTGTCGCCCAATGTCTTCTCTGATCTCAAGCACCGCCCCGTCGCTGCATCGAAACGCTGCCGCTGAATGTGCCGCCCCAGTTGCGTGAAAGAGCTCCTGGCCCGCTGAAGCGGCCGCTGCCACTTGGCTGACCAGCGACCAATCGAACGGCGCACAAGCAACTGGGTCGAGGCGGTCAGTGAGGTGGCCGAGTGCCGCCGAACCGCAAAGCCCACAAGCCGAGTTCGTGGTTCCGATCCGCGGCTGAGGTTCGGGTGCCCACCCGCCCGTTGCGACAGAGACGACATTGAATTCAGTGTCCACCGCTGAGCCGGTGGAGCAGTAGCGAATTCCGGTGACTGCCGCTCCGCCGAGGAGCCCTTCGGTATGGCAGAAGCCCACTGCGAGCTCGAAGTCGTGCCCTGGGGTGCGCATCGTGGTTGAGACCAGGTGACCGTCCAGGCGGATCTCCATTGGTTCTTCGACGAGGAGCTGTTGTGGCCCACCGACCACCGAGCCGTCGTGATGGCGCTTGACCATCGCGCGAATACTTCGACCTCGAGCCATGCTCTCAAGGATAGGGCGGTCGACGAGCCCCCTGTGAGGTGGCGACCTCAGACCTCGGACTCAGACCCGGAACTAAGCGACCTCAGGCCTCGGATTCGCGTCGCCAGAAGTGATCCACAAGGGCTTGGGATTCTTCATAGAGCCAGCACTCCCGCAGAAATCCGCCGCTGATGTGGAAACGCAGAACGCGCTTCAGTTCGGCTGACTCGCCGTCGCGTTCGAGCCGCTCGGTGAACATGAACTGTCCACCCTCGGGGCCAACAAGGACCTCGTCCACACTGAGGAGAGTTCGTGGAGCCCGAGTGGACACCTCGGCAAGGATGGCCAGCGATGCTCCAATACCGACGTGGCGTCCCGCGAACTCCGAAGCACCGAAGTAGTTCAGAGTGAAGGATTCGTCATAACAGCCAATGAGCGCGGCGAGATCGCCGCTCTGCCAGGCCCGCACATACCTGAGAAGGGTTGGACCCGCGCTTTCGTTGTCGATCGGCCGCTCCGCCCGGAGCTGTGCATGCCTGTCGAGGTCGACGGGTTTGTGGACTCGGACTCGGGACGGCGGCGACGAAGCGAGCAGTGTCTCAGATCGGTTTGGCCTTGGAGCTAGATCTCCCAAACAGTTTGGGCAGACCAAGCCCAGCAGATTCATCGCGCACTGAGCACAGAACGTGCACTCAAATGAACAGATGTACGCCCGATTTGAACTCGCAGGCAGGTCAGCGTCGCAGTGCTCACATCCGGGACGAAGTTCGAGCATTTCTGGCTCCTTCATTCTTGGTTCGATCGCCAACTCGACAACCAACTCGTGGACCGGTTCCGCGAACGCTAGTGCCCGTATGCGCGAACGGAGGACCGGCCATAGGACCGATCCTCCGTTCAGTAACTTCGTTGCGTTAGTGCGTTGTGTCGACCGGACGTTAGAAGTCCATGTCTCCCATTCCGCCGCCGCCACCTGCGCCACCGGACTTCTCCGGCGCATCAGTGATGACTGCCTCAGTGGTGAGGAACAACGCTGCGATGGAGGCCGCGTTCTGCAGACCCGATCGGGTGACCTTCGCGGCATCGATGATGCCTGCCTCAACCAGGTTGACGTATTCGCCAGTTGCAGCGTTGAGGCCCTCGGCTGGGTTCTTCAAGCTGCGTACGTGATTGATGACCACACCGCCATCAAGGCCAGCGTTCTCGGCAATCTGCTTGATGGGTCCTTCAAGGGCCTTCGCAACCATGCGTGCACCGGTGGCTTCGTCGCCGCTCAGTGTTGCGGCAACTGCGTTGACGGCATCTTGTGCACGGAGCAAGGTGACACCGCCGCCTGCGACAACGCCCTCTTCGATGGCTGCCTTGGTGGTGGACACTGCATCTTCGATGCGGTGCTTCTTCTCTTTGAGCTCAACTTCGGTGGCAGCGCCAACCTTGAGCACTGCAACGCCGCCGGAAAGTTTGGCGAGTCGCTCTTGGAGCTTCTCTCGGTCGTAATCGGAATCGGTGTTGTCGATTTCGGCCTTGATCTGCGCGATTCGACCATCGATGTCGTCTTTGGCGCCAGCGCCAGCAACGATGGTGGTCTCATCCTTGGTAATCACCACTCGCTCAGCCTGGCCAAGCATGGACAGGTCGACGTTCTCAAGCTTGAGGCCGATTTCCTCGCTAATGACCTGGCCGCCGGTGAGGATTGCCATGTCGGCCAGCATGGCCTTGCGACGCTCACCAAAGCCTGGTGCCTTTACTGCAACAGAGTTGAAGGTGCCCCGAATCTTGTTGACCACGAGGGTGGCAAGCGCTTCGCCTTCGATGTCTTCAGCCACGATCACCAGCGGCTTCGAAGACTGCATGACCTTCTCAAGTACCGGAACAAGGTCGCGAACAGCGGTGATCTTGGAGGAGACGAACAAGATGTATGGGTTGTCGAGGGAGGCTTCCATACGATCGGTGTCGGTCACCATGTACGGCGAGATGTAGCCCTTGTCGAA
>DORQ01000138.1:0-3690 GCA_003514205.1 Acidimicrobiaceae bacterium | reverse complement strand
GATGTAGCCCTTGTCGAAGCGCATGCCCTCAACAAGATCCATCTCCATGCCGAAGGTGTTGGATTCCTCGACGGTGATGACACCGTCTTTGCCGACCTTGTCGATGGCTTCAGAGATCATTTCGCCGATCTCGCGGTCCGCGGAGGAGATGGAAGCAACCTGAGCGATCTGCTCCTTGTTCTCGACTTCGATCGACACCTCGGCGATGCGAGCAACAGCAGCCTCAAGGCCCGCCTCGATGCCACGCTTCATCGACATTGGATTGGCGCCTGCTGCCAGGTTGCGAAGACCTTCGCGAACCATGGTCCATGCAAGGACCGTAGCGGTGGTGGTGCCGTCGCCAGCTACGTCGTCGGTCTTTTTGGCTACCTCTTTGACCAGCGAGGCGCCAATGTTCTCGAGGGGGTCTTCGAGCTCAATCTCTCGAGCGATCGACACACCGTCGTTCGTAATGGTTGGTGCGCCCCACTTTTTGGCGAGCACGACATTGCGGCCTTTGGGGCCAAGCGTGATGCGAACCGCATCCGCAAGCTGGTTCATACCGGACTCAAGCTTGCGGCGGGCTTCTTCGTCGAACGTGATCTGCTTTGACATAGATTCTCAGCCTTTGTGTTGAGGGTGTCCCGAGCGACTTCGATTAGCACTCGGACGTTGAGAGTGCTGATTACGTTAGCACTCTCGACCTTCGAGTGCTAACCACCCCCCGTGCATACCCATGCGCCTCAATCTGTCGGAGTTGGTGCCGATTGATCCCTGTGAGCGCACGAGAGCCTGGCGTCTGGAGCAACGAGGAACTCCCTGAGCGACGGGTAGGGCCGCGCCCATTGCGAGGCGAGAACACCTACTTCGTTCTCGCAGCGCTTGGAGCAAGTGGAATCGCATCGCTCGTCCTCTCCAAATCCAGCGCAGTGGTCGTGGTGAGTGTCATCTTTGCGGCCACCTTCGCGCTCCTCGGCATTCGAAACACCCGCAAAACAGATCGCAAACGGTTCTTTCTGCCCGCGATGTTCTTTGCGATCACAGCCTTGGTGTCTGGCGGCGTGCTCGATGCACCCCCAGCTGAGACTCCATTCGCGGACATGAGCCCAACCACCACCACGTCGCTTCCACCGGCCCCAACCTCCTCGGTGCTCACCGGCGACGGGGACGTGAAGGTGGCCGGAATCTCCGTAGAACGAAGCTCAATACCAGCAGCGCTAGAGAACGCCCGGTCGCTTTCAGAGACGTTGCTTCAGCAGATCCAGGCCATCGAGGAGCTCATCGCCGAAGCGGAGTCAACCGCAGACGCGATCACTCCAACCGAGCCGGAATCGAACGCTGCACCAACGACGACAGCGCCGCCAGCACTGGGACCGAACTAGCCGCCAGCCACTGCGGGGATAATTGACACCTCAGCACCATCGGGGACTGGGGTTTCCATTCCGTCGAGGAACCGCACGTCGTCATCGCTCACAAACACGTTGACGAACCGTCGTAGCGCACCGTTCTCGTCAATCAGGCGCTCCTGGAACCCCGGATGTGCCGCCTCGAGCGAGCTCAGAACCTCCGCGACGGTGGAGCCTTCCACGGTGACCGAGGAGCTTCCCGCTGTCAGGGTTCGGAGGGTGGTTGGAATGCGGATGGAAACGCTCATCGGGGTGTCCTTTGTTACACGTGTATTCGGCGTCGAATCGTAGGCGACGTCAGTGCGGTACAACACCTTCAACGGCTCGGATAATTCCCAACCCCTCCGATTCAGACCCGCCACGGCCGCCTCAACTCACGCGCCGCACCCATACTGAATTGGGGGATTCCGGGGAATGAAGCGCAGAAGAGAAGGGTTGTACGCGTCGATGACGACACCAACTGGTTCAGATTCCACCTTGTCCTCCACCCCCGGTGTGAGGAGTTCGATCAGCGACGGCACTGTCGGAGCGAACCATTCTCCAGCTGGCATTGGGTCGACACGCAGACAGTTCTCCCATCACGAGTTCCCCGTGTCCACGTTGCTGGCACTGAAGGGTCACACAACGGTCTCGGTGGTGTTGCCAGCTCGCAACGAGGCAGCCACAGTCGGGGCGATCGTGGCGAACATCCATGCGGAGCTGGTGCAATCGGGCGTGGTGGATGAGCTGGTCGTGATCGATGACCATTCCGCCGACGACACCGCCGCAGTGGCAGAAGCTGCGGGTGCGACTGTCGTTGCGGCCTCGGAAGTCTTGGCCAGTTTCGGCCGCGGCCACGGCAAGGGCGAGGTGTTGTGGAAGTCGTTGGCCGTCACCACCGGCGAGATTGTGCTGTGGTGTGACGCCGATATTAAGGAGTTCGATTCGCGGTTCCTCCGCGGCTTGTTGGGCCCGATGCTGGCCGATCCCACCATCTACTTCACCAAAGGCTTCTACCGGCGAGAAGAGCGCGACGGCGTTGGCGGAGGTCGGGTCACCGAACTCGCCGCCCGCCCACTGTTGTCGATGTATTTCCCAGCCTTGACCGACATCCATCAACCCCTGTCTGGCGAATACGGCGGGAGGCGAACGCACCTCGAACAGGTCCCCTTCGTTGGAGGGTACGGCGTTGATGTTGGACTGCTGATTTCCCTGAGCCAGCGGTTCGGAATCGAAGGAATCGCCCAGATCGACCTCGAGGTTCGTCACCACCGAAATCGACCCCTCACCGAACTGGCGCCGCAGGCCGCAGCAGTGGCGCAAACCATTGTGCAGATGACCCCGAGTGCTTCTGCACCTCAGCAATTCACCATCACCCCTGCGGGCGCGGAACCGAGCAACATCCAATATTTGCTCCGGCCCCCAATGGCAGAGGTGCGGGAATCGCTCGCCTTCGAAGCTGAATTCGGTGGCGACCCGATTCCTCTTGTAGCGGTTCCCGCAACCTAACCGAACCTACCCAGCCCACACACCTGGGCGACGATCAGCCCACGGCATCGACACTTCGAGTTGCGAGGCCAGGCGCAACAGCAGATCATCGGCACCAAAAGCTCCAACGAACTGCATGCCGATCGGCAGCCCCTCGGTCGACTGACACAGCGGCAGTGAAATGGCAGGCTGGCCCGTGATGTTGAAGGGCACGCAGAGCGAGACGATTGGGGAGCTACGGAACACACCGTTGAGCGGGTTATCGGGCGTGGAGGCGAACTGACCAAGGGTGGGTGGTAGTTCAGGAATGGTTGGCGTCAGAAGGAGATCAAACTCACCCTCCCACCAGGTCGCCAATGAGCGAGACAGCAACTTGAGTGTGGAAGTAGCGCTGGCAAACGTGACGCCATCGACCAGGCGGCCCGCCTCGGCAAGGGCCCAGGTGCCCGGTTCGACACCTTCCTCGGTGACAGGCGATCCTGAGAGTTCAGCGATTTCGTCCAACCCTTGGGCGATCCAGACGGTGTATGCGGACAAGAACGCTCCGGTGAGTTCGGCCGCAAATGCCTCGTCGCCGAACTGCGAGGGGCCCGACTCCACAACCTCATGGCCGAGCGCTTCAAGGTGCGCGGCAGTGGCCAAGGTTGCGGCTTCCACCTGGGGATCGAGAGGGGTGCCGTCAGAGGTGGCGCGAGTGAAGCCGATGCGAAGCTTTTCGCAGGTTCCGGTGACCTCATCTGCAAACTTCCGCTTCGGCGTCGGTGCTCCAAAGGGATCCCCAGGGCCAGGACCGCCAACGGCATCAAGCACTGCTGCTGTGTCACGAACCGAATGGGTG
>DORQ01000100.1:6464-6874 GCA_003514205.1 Acidimicrobiaceae bacterium | reverse complement strand
ACAACCCCCGCTAGTGGGGCCAGCGTGCCATCAACGAACACACGGCCGGTGATTGATGCAGTGCCTTCAGAGAAGTCGTTGCCAGTTGAACTACCACCTGCAGCCAGTGTCACAGCAATCAAGTTCCCAGGTGTGACAACACCCGGGCCATAGGTGACCGGTTGGATCTCGCGGATCTCGTAGTCCCCAGCAATGAGCCCGGTGAAGGAGTACGACCCATCGGCAACGGTGTGGGTGGACGCAATGACTGTATTGGTGTTGTCCAAGAGTTCGAGTGTCACCCCGACCAAGGACAGGTTGGTGCCATCCACAAACACACGGCCCGAGATCGAGGCCGCTCCTTCAGAGAAGTCGTTGCCCACCACGTCAGGGGTGGCTGGTGCCAACGTGACTGCAATGGTGTTGTCTGG
>DORQ01000100.1:3820-6255 GCA_003514205.1 Acidimicrobiaceae bacterium | reverse complement strand
GAACTGGTAATCGCCACTGCTATCTGTGACGGTGTTTCGGGTGGCCCCGCTGCCATCAGTGAGCGTGATCGCGACCCCCACCAACGGCGTGTTGGTGCCATCCACAAATACACGGCCCGATACCGAACCAATCACCTGGGCGTTGTAGATCGGCCCGAATTCCGATGTTGCCTGTCCAAGCGTGGCGGTTGCGGTCAAGATCGGGTTGGAGAGGAGGCTGGGGGCACTGACGGAGAAGACACAACCGCTGAACTGGCCCACCCCGTCCACGATGCAGGATCCAAGCAGCGTCTGACCTTCTGGGTGGACGACACTTGCCCCATCGGAAAGATACACCTCGCCGTTTTGGTCAGCGGGCGCATTGTGTCCCTGGAATACCTCAACCGTTGACCCGGCAAACGACGAGGAACCGCTCGCGAGACCGACATGGCCTGACACTGTGAGGGTGCCAGCGGCCACGTTCACTCGGGCATCGGTGATCACCGGGTAGTCCTGATCGCGGTTGCCGAACGCTCCGCTGTTTGTGGGCGGCGCCACAGAAAGCGCTCCGTCATTTGCGGTCACACCAGCGGTCCAACCGTAGGGGAACAGCAGCGCATTCCCGCTCGCGTTCCACGTCGAGTTGATGCTGTTCAGGTCGATACCAACACCGCTGTTCGCGAATATCGAGTTGGCCGTGATCAGGTTTGCCGACGCGGAGGTGCTGTTGGGTGTGTAGGTCCCGAAGACGGTGCCCATGAGTGGGTTGGTATTGCGAAGGATCGTGATACCTGGACCGCCGTTGTGGCTGATGGTGTTGCTCGAGATGGTGTTGTTGTCCGTCATCATGATGACGCCAGCAGTGCCGTTGCCCGCGCCAAGCTGTCCGATGGTGTTGCGGCGAATCGTGGTGTTGCCAGTGCCACCAACGGCGATCATGCCAGCTCGGGAGTTGTTCACGACAAGGTTGTCTTCGAGGATCAGGTTGGCGACGTCACGATTCGGCACGGCCGCTCCCGTGGTACCGATCGAGATTCCGTTTCCGCCTGCTGCCGCTGAGGTGCCAGTCGTCGGTGCAGCGATCCCAAAGGTCGGGTCGCCCGCAGTCAGTGCGGTGGAGTACCAGCCGTTGCCGTTGGCGGTTCCATCTGCGTTCGCTCCGATCCGATTGTTCTTTACGAGCGAGTTGTTCGACAGGAGACTGAGATTGACCCCGTTGGCACCGTTGCCGCTCACGACGTTGCCCTGGATATCGACGGCCTGCATTGATTCAGCCTGAATGCCGTCACGGGCATTGCCAAAACGACGTCCGTTCGCGTCGACCGACTCGACTCCGGTCGGACCGGCGCCGATGTAGTTGCCCCAAATCCGCAACCCTGAGCCGCATCCAAACCCGGTGTCGCAGTCGAGGCCATCGCGAAACTTCGCGGCGGACACAACATTGGCTGCAAGTGGATCGAGGTCGCCAGATGCCAAGAGCCCACCAATCAAGTACCCGCCGGAGGAAGGTACGGGCTGCGGCACGGCCGGAGCGGGTGCAGAGGCAGCGTCAGCGGACAACCCGAAGATGATCCGACTGGTCCGGAAGGCTCCTGGCGGGGTGGTGCCATCCTGCAGGATGCCGAAGAAGTTGCCCTGCGCTGAGCCCCCAGCTGCGGTGGAGCTCGACAGGAGCGCATTGAACGAGGTGGTTCCTACCGCGCCGAAACGCAAGAAGAGGCCGATCTGGTTGTTGTTGGAGGCCTCGCCGACAACGACGTTGCAGTCGCCGTCACAAACGCCGGGCGTGCGGGCACGTCCCCCGATGACCGTGTTCGGCGAACCAACGTCCAATGATGCGGTAACCACTGGATTGCCGGTCATCGTGACCCCGTTGGACGCAATGGTGTCCAACGTGCGCCCATCCGCGCGTGTGCCAAGGTGATTACAGCGGATTCTGTCTCCGCCAGTCGAGCCGGTGGAGATGATGTTCCCTCGACGAAAGTACGAGACGGCCAACCCCTGAATCGTCGAGTCGCCTCCGGACAGAACCAGACCAGACATGGAGACCGCATTACCTTGACCACGAAGCGAGATGAGCAGATTGCGAGGGGATCCTGCGCTGCCGCACGTTGCACCTGGCTGGGAGAGTCCGTCGACGATCACCGGCCTGGTGATCGCTGGGAGCGCGGTCGAGACTGCGATGGTCTGAACCCCGGCTCCTGGGATCGCGAACGTGATGGTCGCCGGTGAGCCAACAACTGCAGTCGGGTCCGCATTCACCGCAATGATCGCCTCGCGGAGCGAGCCTGCACCTGAATCAGCCGTCGTTGTCACCACGACGGCGCTACCGGCAGCAACCGCAGGAGCCACAGCCACGACTACCCCGGCGAGAATTCCTCCCGCGGTGAGTATGGCTGCCACTGATTGTTTGAGAGATCGAAATCTGGGCATCGAGGTTCCTAGTTCTGGATGAG
>DORQ01000100.1:0-3650 GCA_003514205.1 Acidimicrobiaceae bacterium | reverse complement strand
GAGGACTCGGTTCCCGCTTCCACCCTTCAGGCTACGGAGACCTCCCCGAAATCGACTCGCCGCCTCGGCCGCTGGCATGAGCAGATTTCTGGCTGCAGTGGTCCTCCCGGCCACGACTCGTTCGGCGCTCGCCCTTCCACTGCTGCTGTACCCCCGAAATCCAGCGACGCTCTTCCGCCGAGATCAACTTGCTGCAGTTGCCTCGATCTCGAACATCAACGGGGGAAGAGCGAGTCGTGAGACACCGAGCAGCGTCATGGGAGGCGCCACCCCGAGGGGCCCGAATGCACGGCCGAGGAGATCGAAATGTTGCATCGCCTCGTCCACATCTGTGGTGTACACGCCGAGCCGTATCACGTTGGCCAAGCTCATCCCAGCACAGTCCAGGACTTCCACCAGGTTGTCGAGGGCGAGGGAGATCTGGCCGCGCATGTCCCCGACGTGTTGCGGAGTTCCTTCCGTGTCGACTGAGGTTTGCCCGGCACAGACCACCTGGCGAGTTGCGCCTTCGATGATCTCTGCTTGGTTGTAGCCGAACTGCAGCGACCACGGCCATGGATTTGCGGGTGTTCTATTCATAGTGATTCCTCCTGTTGGGTCATTCCGGTCATCTGTTGCCGGTTGGGTTGTTCAGGTCGAAGGTATGACCTATTCATGACAGAAACTGTCAGTGATGTTCGTAGACTGTCTGTGTGCCGCTCATCGATCGCCATGATGAACTGATACGACTTCTCCGTTCCCGTGCTGACTGGCGCACCGAGGACCTTGCCCACAAGCTCGGGGTTTCACCGCGCACCGTCCTGCGAGACCTCGGCCGGCTCCGCGATCGAGGGTTTGAAATCTCCTCCATGGCAGGCCCAGGAGGAGGAGTTCACCTTGAACCCACCTCAGTGTTGGTGACCTCCCGACTTGATGGAGAAGAAGTCGTCGCACTGATTCTGTCCGCAGCAGTCGCACAAGCATTCCCGTGGATGCCGTTCGCATCGGGGGCCAGCTCCGCCCTCGCAAAAATCGAGGCCTCGCTCCCCCACCAACAGGCCCTCAAGGTTCAGGCGCTCATGATGCGCATCATGATCGGCAATCCGTCGCCCTCTGCAGTACGCCAGCACAGCACCGTGAGCCCCCTACTGGCCCGCTTGTTTGAGGTCGCGTTTAGCGAGGAGCGCTTGTTGTCATTTGCGTACCGCGATCGAGAGGGAGCTTCTTCGCAGCGAGTGGTCGAGCCGCACGGGCTCTTGGTTCGCGCCCCGATTTGGTATGTGGTTGCGTGGGACACCGTCATCGGCGAACCACGCCTCTTTCGCGCCGATCGCATTCGCTCCCCCCACGTTCTCGCGCAGACATTCCTGCCACGACCACATGAGCTCCTCCGAGGCCTGTGCCCCGATGCTCGGCCAGTCCGCACTCAGCACCCGGAGGTCGAGAGTGGGTAGCGTCCACTCGACCAGGTGCACCCGGAGCGCCTCCCAGCGCTGACCCACGACGACGTACCGGATCGTTTAGTCTCGGGCGATCTTTCTCCCAAACCCCGCCTGAACTACCCAGGCGTAGCACCAACCTCAAGGATGCACTTCGTATGATCTCCCGTCCCGCATCGAGAGCATCGGCACAGCGAACCGCAGGGTTGATACTTGCAGCGCTACTCCTGGCAACGGCATGCACCGACAAGGGAACTTCGGCCAAGGGCATCCAACGAAAAGGGCCGGCCGAGACCACGGCCGCGCCTCAGGCCTCCGCCATTGCCTGGGGCAGCTGCGAGGACGCTGGACTCACAGCAGATGCCGAAGCGATCGCGGCTGCCGAGGAGAGCGAGGGGTTACAGTGCTCCACCTTCGAGGTTCCGCTCGACCACGCCAAACCTACGGGCCCCAAAATCAAGCTCGCCCTCACCCTGTTCCCGTCCACCGGGGACGAGAAATCAAAGATCGGCACCATCTTCAGCAACCCTGGCGGTCCGGGCGAGAGTGGCAACTCATTCGTGATCAACTCCATCTCGACCTTCCCGCCCGAGTTACGGGAGCAGTTCGATTTCGTCGGATTCGACCCACGCGGCGTCGGGGCGAGCACCCCCCTCAACTGCCTCACCTCCGACGAACGTGAGGAGATGATCAACACACCGTCACCGGCTGAACTCCAGGCGAAAATCGATGCTGCAGTCGCCCAAGAAAAAGCCATCGCCGAGGCCTGCGCAAAAAACGCCCCTGAACTGTCCAAGCTCATTGGCACTGATCAAGTCGTCGATGATCTCGATGCCCTTCGCGCAGCAGTAGGCGACGAACAACTCAGCTACCTCGGCTACTCCTATGGAACTCGAATCGGTGCGGCATACGCGACGAAGTACCCCGACCGTGTTCGGGCAATATTGCTCGACAGCACCGTTGGCCCGGATGATTCCGAGCCAGTCCCGACGGGCGCCACTCAGGAAATGGCAATCTCGCGGGCATTGCAACGAGAAGCCGCTGATTGCGACGCAGACACCACCTGCCCTCTTGCCGCAAGCTCACTCGATCAAATGGCGACGGTGTACCGCAATCTATTCACCACTCCCGTCTCGCTGACGACACCCAAGGGTGAGGATCCCTTTACCCACGAGGAGTTCGCGATCGGAATCCTGACTGCTCTCTACCAACCATCACAGGTGCCAGTCATGTTGGAGGCGGTCGCTGCCATGGTGTCGGGCGAGCCAGACAAGGTCCAGAAGGGCGCTGCGTTTATCGCCTCCTTGGCTGCGCTTCAAACCGGTGCAGAGCCTGACGGGACCTATGGAAACTCGTTCGAACAGATTCGCGCTATCAATTGCCTCGACCAGTCCGGCCCGACAACGGTCTCTGATCTCGCCCAGGCAAAAGAACTCCGTGGTGAGGTGCCATTTGTGCTCGCCAGTGTCTTGGAACCAATGCCCAGTTGCTCATCGATGCCCACTGGCAAGGGATTCACCTTCACGAAGACTGAAGCTGCCGAACACATTCTCGTCATCGGCAGCAAAGGCGACCCCGCAACCCCGTATGAGGATTCCCAGGCACTCGCTGAGACGCTCGGGGCAACGTTCATCACCTACGAAGGAGATGGCCACGCTCCGTCGAGCCAAATTACGTGCCTCTCTGAGCAGGTCACTGCCTTCATGTTGGCAACCACCGCGGAGAATCCGCAGGATTGCCCAGTCGACCCCACCGAGTCAGATTTCTACGCTGCTCTCACCGCTGGAATCACCGGTGGCATGGCCACCCCAACACAAGCCACGTGCATCACCGAAACGTTGAAGTCCACGGTCTCCCTTCTCGACCTGGCCAGTCTCGTCTCCTCCGAGGACCCTGATCTCGGCGCGATGGAAACGATCGGCTCAGCCGTCGAAGATTGCATCATCGGGGAAGCAGAGCCGTCGGAGACCACCGAAGACTCCCCAACCACCAAAGACGGCTAATCCGAGGTACGAATCGGCATACCCTCAACGAATCGGGAAACCCAGTATCCAGGGGCATCCCGAGATCGGTTCAGGAACCCTCATCCAAGGCATCAATCCACTCAGTCCAGAACTGCTTCCAGATCTGTACCTCCTCACTCGAGGCCAGTCGACTGTGGGCCACAGTGACCTTCGTTCGGCCGTCAGTAGCTGGCGCGAACGCGAACTCAACGGTGGTCTCTTCAACCGA
>DORQ01000112.1:2283-3430 GCA_003514205.1 Acidimicrobiaceae bacterium | reverse complement strand
CGATCCCATGTCTCGACGTCGATCGCGGTCGGGTTGTCAAAGGTACGAACTTCATCAATCTCCGCGACGCGGGTGATCCTGTCGAACTCGCCGCCCGCTACGACGCAGAAGGCGCAGACGAGCTCGTATTTCTTGATATCACGGCGAGTTCCGATCAACGGGAGACCACCGTCGAGATGGCTGCGAGGGTGGCCGAGGAGGTATTCATCCCGTTCACGATCGGTGGTGGAATTCGCAGCGTGGCAAATGCTCGGGCGCTGCTCCGGGTGGGAGCCGACAAAGTTGCAGTGAACACCGCAGCGGTGGACCGAATCGAACTCGTCTCGGAGATCGCTGCGGAGTTTGGGAACCAGTGTGTTGTGGTCGCCATCGACTCGCGTTCCAATGCCGCGATGGAGTCTGGATTCGAGGTGTACGTCCACGGTGGGCGGACGCCAACAGGAATCGACACAGTTCGCTGGGCGCAGCAGGTGGTGGCTGCAGGCGCGGGTGAGATTCTTCTCACCTCGATGGATCGTGACGGCACCCGGGATGGCTTCGACTGCGTGGTGACGAGCGCCGTTTCCGAGGCCGTGGGCGTGCCGGTGATTGCATCAGGTGGCGTCGGAAACCTGGCGCATCTTGCCGAGGGGATTCTCACGGGCAAAGCTGATGCAGTCCTCGCCGCTTCGATCTTCCACTTTGGGGAGTTCACCATCAGCGAGGCCAAAACAGCGATGAGCATGGCCGGAATCTCGGTTCGACCGAGCAAGTAGCCTAGGTCTAGATGACTTCCAAAGCCGCCAAGAAGAACGCCGATCAACCGATGGGCCGCACTGACAAGCTTCCAATCAAGATGTTGCAGGATCGACTTCTTGTTCAGCTCGACGCAGCCGAGGGCGAACGCCGTTCCACGGGAGGAATTCTCATCCCGGCCACTGCGCAACTCGGCAAAAGACTGTGCTGGGCAGAGGTACGAGCGGCCGGGCCTGCAGTTCGAAACATTGAGGTTGGTGACCAGGTGCTGTTCAATCCTGAGGACCTTTTTGAGGTTGAAGTAAAGGGCGAAACCTTCGTGATCCTGCGCGAACGAGATGTCTCAGCGGTCGCTGCCGAGCGTCTCGAAATTGGCAGCACAGGGTTGTACCTCTGAGTAACACTGGCTCTG
>DORQ01000112.1:0-2118 GCA_003514205.1 Acidimicrobiaceae bacterium | reverse complement strand
CTGGTTCTGTCAGCACTGGTTCTGGCAGCACTGGTTCTGGCAGCACTGGTTCTGTCGGCCCCACCCGCCGTCATCCGACCGTCCTAGCCGATAGCGGAGGCAACCCGTCTCTGCGGGCGGCCCCAACACCCGAAACGAGAACAACACCATGGAATCCAACTACAGCGTCGCCTTGAGTGCGACTGAACTCAGTCGGGTTCGTTTCAACGAAGACGGCCTCGTTGCCGCCATCGTCCAAGAGGTGGGCACCAATGAGGTGCTCATGATGGCCTGGATGAACAAAGAGACGTTGGAAATGAGCCTCGGCCAGGGCAGAACTGTGTTCTGGTCCCGAAGTCGCCAGGAGATCTGGCGAAAAGGTGATACCTCTGGAGATAGGCAGTTCATTCAGTCCGCAGCGTACGACTGCGATGGCGACACGCTCCTATTCACGGTGATCCAGGAGGGTGCCGGGGCATGTCACACGGGTGCCCACACCTGTTTCTTTCGTCAGTTCGGTTCGGAGTAGCTCATGATTGTCCCTACCCGAGAGGAGTTCTTCAGCCTTGCCGCTCAGGCGAGTCAGAACACCGATTCCGTGCTGGTAGTTCCGGTGCATCGGGTGTTGCTTGCCGATCAGGTCACGCCGGTCGCGGTCTTTGCTCGGCTCTGTGGTGAGGGTCCGGGGTTCCTCCTGGAATCGGTCGACCATGGCGGCCGTTGGAGTCGTTGGTCATTTGTCGGAAGAAATGCACCAGCGCGGATCGTTCAGGATGCTGGCCACACGCTGATTGAGGGTGACCTGGGAGTTCCTGCTGATGTAGAGGGTGGGGTCTTGGCCGTTGTGGAGTCGATTCTCGACCGGCACAAGCTTGCAGACCTTGGGCCCTTGGGTGATGGGTTCCCGCCGCTTCATTCTGGCCTCGTTGGTTACCTGGGGTATGACGTTGTTCGTGAGGTAGAGAATCTCCCGAATGAGCCAGCGGACTCAGCCGGGTATCCCGATGCAGTGCTCTCGCTGGTTGGTGACCTGGTTGCACTTGATCATTGGTCGCAGCGAGCGATTCTGATTGCCACGGTCTATGTGCAGCCAGGTTGTTCCGAGGCCGAGCTGGATCAGTTGTACTCGGAGGCAGTAGATCGAATCAACGCAATGGCAGAAGACGGTGCCAGCCCGATCGATGAGCCGATGGTGATGCCGCCCACTGGCTGGGACGCTGTGCCTGCAGTGAGTTCCTCGCTTGCAGAAGGCATGTACGAGCGGGCAGTGGATGTCGCCAAGGAACACATTGTTGCCGGGGACATATTCCAAGTTGTGCTCTCACAGCGCTTCGAATTCGAGATCGAAGCTGACCCGTTCGATGTGTATCGGGTGCTACGTCAGATCAATCCCTCGCCGTATATGTACTTCCTGCGGGAGCCGGAACTGTGCTTGGTGGGGTGCTCTCCCGAGCCAATGGTGCAGCTCTTGGAAGGGCGGGTCATCTCCCGCCCGATTGCCGGAACTAGATTCCGCGGTACCACTGACGAGCACGACCGCAAGCTTGCCGCTGAATTGCTTGAGCATCCCAAGGAACGGGCGGAGCACATCATGCTGGTGGACTTGGCCCGAAATGACGTTGGGCGGGTGGTGGAGTTTGGGACTTGTCAGGTCGACGAACTGATGACCCTTGAGCGGTTCAGCCATGTGATGCATCTCACCTCTCAGGTCTCGGGCAAGCTCGCCACGGGAAAGTCGGCGATCGATGTGTTGCGGGCGACGTTGCCAGCGGGAACCGTTTCGGGTGCTCCAAAGGTGCGGGCGATGGAGATCATTGATTCACTTGAGCCCACCAAACGTGGCCCATACGCGGGAATCGTGGGGTACATGGATTTCGCCGGCAACATCGATACGGCGATCGCAATTCGCACGATGATCATTGACAACCCGACTCCCGAGCAGCTTGCTTCGGCCGAAGCAAGCAATTCTGTTCCCCGTCGGAGAGCAAGCGTGCAAGCAGGTGCTGGGGTTGTTGCGGACTCGGTTCCCTCCGATGAGGAACTCGAGACAAGAAACAAGGCAAAGGCACTGCTGGCAGCGGTCCTTCCGGCGGAGCGAATGACTGCTGAGCGGCGTTTGCCTTGTTTCTTGTCTCGAGT
>DORQ01000283.1:43316-44406 GCA_003514205.1 Acidimicrobiaceae bacterium | reverse complement strand
CGATGCCCCCGGACCCGCCGACACTTCCGGACCCGCCGATGCCCCCAAGGCGCCTCAGATTGGTGAGCGGGGAAGTCGGGCCGAGCCGATACGACCGCAGCGGCACCTCGCAAAAGTGGTAGATGTGACTGTCGTGGAGGCGAGCGATCGCGAGGTCGTGGTCAAGCTGGCCGATGGTCGCCTTGGCGTGATCCCAAAATCTGAATTCTCTGAAGGTGGAGGGCTCTCGGGAGGAACTGTCTTGAAGGCTGCAGTTCTGAGCCGACAAGACTCCTCTGGACGAGTGATGTTGAGTCACAGCTGGGCCGTTCGTCAGCTTGGTTGGGAGGCAGTTCGAGCGGCTCATGAATCAAAGACCCCAATGACCGGCCGAGTCGTGAAGCCGGTCAAGGGCGGGTTTGTTGTGGATCTCGGAGTCCGTGCGTTCCTACCGTCTTCCATGGTCGATGAGGCTCCCCTGGAGGATTCGGCGTCGCTCGTTGGCTCGGAGATAGCGGTCATGGTGACCGAGTGTGAGGAAGCTGCTGATCGACTCGTCGTCAGCCGGCGCGATGCACTGCGCCGTGAGCGACGCGTTATTGAGCGGGCGGCGTTTGACCGGCTCGCGAAAGGACAACGACGAACCGGCCGGGTTGTTGGATTCGCTGAGTTTGGGCTGATGGTGGAGGTGGAAGGCGCACGAGGGTTGGTACACCGAAGCGAACTGTCCTGGATGTCCTCTCCCTCCCCAACGGCGTTCGCCAAACTTGGCGACGAGTTCGAGGTCTTGGTGTTGGACGTCAACAAATCCAAACGAAGGATCGGCTTATCGATCAGGCAGTGTGTCCCGAATCCGCTTGATGCAATTGAAGTTGGCGCGGTCTATCAGGGAACTGTCAGCAAGATTGTGGACTATGGCGTCTTCGTCGTCCTGGAGGATTCAGGCCTGACCGGGCTGGTGCACCTTTCGCAGCTCACCGAAATGGCTGGATACCGCCCAGAACAGCTCGTCACTCGCGGCGATTCCCTTGTGGTGAAGGTGCTGAGTATCGACCCGAAAAAGCACCGAGTCTCACTGTCGGTGACCCAGGCGATGCTTCTGTAACGAGTC
>DORQ01000283.1:35559-43070 GCA_003514205.1 Acidimicrobiaceae bacterium | reverse complement strand
GTGTCGCTTCTCCGCCGAGAGGCGCCAGAAAGGACTTGGGTGATATGAAATGGTCGTTGGTGGCACCATTCCTCACAGCCGATGAGTCAGTGTGGCTTCATGACTTGATGGGGCCGTCGAGCCATCAAGTTCAACCAGTGCTACGAGACACGCCTGAGGAATCCTGGCACACAAAGAAGCGGGCTTCCTCAGGTATTGCGGATTGGAAACAGTATGGGTCCGTCGCTCGGCGCGCGTTGCGAAGCGACTCGGGGGGAGTCATCACCGTGTTTCCCCAACTGGCGTTGTGCGCAGCTCTCGAACAGCGTGCTTTTCGTTCGGACAAGAAGCTCGTTGCCTGGTTCTTTAACACAGAGTCTGAATCCCAGGTTCGTAATCAGTTGGCCGGGCGGGCGCTCCAAAACGTCGACGCGTTCGTGGTGCATACCTCTGAGGAGGCTGAGTATTACCCCCGAGCGTTCGGACTTGACCCCGCCAAGTTTTCCTTTTGTCATCTGCACTATGGCGGCCCGCGTTCGATTGCCGCGGAGGAGCAGGACGACCCATTTGTGTTTGCAACCGGTTCGGGTTTCAGAGACTACGGGACGTTCTTCGCGGCGATGGGAAAGCTCGGATACCCGGCGAAGGTCCTCGCGGGGCCACGAATTCTTGCAGGCTTGCAGCCTCCTCCCAACGTCGAGATCCTGGACCAGATCCCCAAGGGCGAGATTCACCACCTCGTCCGTCGTGCTCGGGTCAATGTGTTGCCGCTCACAACTCAGGGAGTCTGTGCAGGAGGCGTGACCATCGTGGAGACCTTCCAACATGGTCGAGCCCTGGTCGCGACTGATCGGCGAGGCGGTGAGGACTATCTGCTCGACGGAGAGAACTGTCTCACGGCGCCGCCGTATTCGGTGGACCTTCTTGCCGAGAGAATTGAAGCCCTCTGGACCAACGCTGAGTTGCGAAACTCGTTGAATGAGGGCGCCTTGAAGTTCGCACGCTCCTATTGCACCGATGAGGCCGCCGCCTCGGTACTCAAGCTGGTGCTCGACCGGGTTTCGGGCGAAGGCGAATAGGTCGAGCACTCGCCTCCTAGCGGGTGGCGCTAGTCGAACACGACGGTGCGGTTCTGGTAGCTCATGACTCGCCGCTCGAGGTGCAGACGGATCGCTTTCGCGAATGCGAGCTGTTCGACGTCGCGACCGCGCTGAATCAAACGTTGCACCGTGTCCCGGTGGCTGACGGTTGTCACCTCCTGGCAGATGATTGGGCCCTCGTCGAGATCCGAGGTTGCGTAATGGGCGGTTGCGCCGATGATCTTGACCCCTCGGGCGTGTGCGCGGTGGTAGGGCTGTGCGCCGACGAAGGCTGGCAGGAATGAATGATGGATGTTGATGATCTGGTCGGGAAACTCAGCTAACACGGAGTCGGGAATGATCTGCATGTATCGAGCAAGCGCAACGAGTTCGATCTCGGCGCTGAGCAGCTCGGAAAGCACCTGAGCTTGTTGGGCTTCGCGGTTGTTCGGGTCGACCGGGAGGTGGCAGAAACGCACACCGAATCGTTCAGCAACTGAGGCGTGGGTGTTGTGATTCGAGATGACGACTCCCACCTCGGCCTGGAGGTCGCCCAGTTCAATGCGGGCCAAAATGTCGTAGAGGCAGTGTGCCTCCTGGGAGACGAGCAACGCGATCTTGGGTACGCGCGACGTGTCGTGAAGCGACCAGGTCATCTCGAGTTCGCCGCTGATCCTCTCGAAGGTGCTTCGAAAGCCCTCCTCCTGGTCGGATGGAAGCTCGAACTCGATGCGTTGGAGAAACCGCTCGTGTTGGGTATCTGTGTGTTGATCGGCATCGACAATGTTCCCGCCGTGGCTGGCAATGGCATGTGCCGCGGCAGCAACGAGGCCCGGGCGGTCGTTGCAGCTGAGAAGTAGGACTAGCACCTAGGCAGTCTCCGAAGGATCGTGCGCCGAGCGATCGGCAGCGTCACGTTGGTCCGCGGTATCACGCGGGCTTTCAAACTCCAGGCGATCCATTTCCCAGAAGGCCCGGAGCGCAACCACAAAGCCTTCGTCGTTCACCCGATACGTGAACACTCCATCGGTGTGAACAGTGGTGCCACCTTCCAGTGTTGTGGAAATCCTGCCCACGTTGGCAACCTCGTTGCCCGCCGCCCATGACTCTTTGATGTTGAATCGGACGGTGTTCGCCCCGATGACGCTGTCGTAGAACGCCCCGATTGCGTCATGTCCGTGGTGCCCATGACCATCAGGATCAAACATCGACGGACCGATCGGGTCCTCAACAACGGCGTCTTCAGCAAAGAGCGCCAACCAGCCGTCGCGGTCGCCAGCCTCCACTGCCAGCATCGAGCGGAGAGAGGCGTCTCGGGCTGGATGTGGTGTGAATGTTTCGGGAAGTTGAGGCATCTGGGGGTCTCCTCGGTTGCGGCGAACGCACAATCTACTTCGGTCGCGATAGGCAGTCGGTGCGTGATGGTGGCAAACTCTACGGTTCTTGTAGACCCCTCTCCCCTCGGTAGGTATGGCAACTTCGATTCGGCTACGTCCCTGGCAAAAGGCGGCGTTTGAGCAACTGGTTGCCTCGGGTCAACGCGATTTTCTTGCCGTGGCGACCCCTGGGGCGGGCAAGACCACGTTTGCGCTGACGTGTGCGGTGCATCACCTGAGCACTCCCGATGTTGATGGTCGCGTCGCCAAGAACATCATCGTGGTCGCTCCGACCCAACACCTGAAGACGCAGTGGACCGAAGCGGCACACAAGTTTGGGCTTCATCTTGAATCTGAATGGAGCGCGCGCGACGGGGCACTTCCGAGTGACATGCACGGCATCGTCACGACGTATCAGCAGGTAGCGAGTTCGGCTGAGTCGCTCGCGAAGATCTCTCGACATGCGTTCGTGGTTCTCGACGAAGTTCACCATGCAGGTGATGACCGGAGTTGGGGCAGTTCCGTGCTGACGGCCTTCGAACCTGCGTTCCGTCGTCTGGCACTTTCGGGTACTCCGTTCCGATCAGATTCTGCCGCGATTCCGTTCGTGGACTACCACCTTGACGAGGCTCGTCCCGACTTTGAGTATGGCTATGGCGATGCGTTGGCGGATCGGCGCGTGGTGCGTCCGGTGTTCTTCCCGGCCTACGGCGGCCACATGGAGTGGGTTGCCGTCGATGGCTCGGAATTCTCGGCATCCTTCGATGATGCGCTCGACGCGGCTCGATCCAATCAGCGACTCCGCACGGCGCTCTCGCTTGAGGGTCAATGGCTGGGATCGATTCTTGGTGAAGCTCATGCGCAACTTGTCACCATCCGGCGAACCCACCCGGAGGCAGGTGGGCTGGTCATCGCAATGGACCAAGAGCATGCCCAGGCAATCGCCACGTATATGAAGCGTCGCTTTGGTGTGCTGCCCACGGTTGCGACCTCTGACGATCCCTTTGCGTCGGAGAAGATCAGTCGCTTTGCGGCCTCTACCGAGCCGTGGATCGTTGCGGTGCGCATGGTCTCAGAAGGCGTTGACATCCCCCGACTTCGAGTTGGAGTGTTCGCGACCAATACCACCACTGAACTGTTCTTCCGCCAAGCGGTAGGCCGACTGGTTCGATGGACTCGCGGCATTCGAAACCAAAAGGCCTTCCTCTTCATCCCCGACGACCCGCGATTGCGTCGCTGGGCCTCCTCGATTGCCGAAGCTCGCCGTCACTCTCTTCGCAAGAAGCAAGAAGATGAGGAATTCGGAAGCGGCGAGTTTGATGATCGAGACGAGGCAGCTGCAGCAGAGGACAGGGCTGAGGAGCAGATGTCGTTGTTTGCGGTGATCTCCTCGGTGGCCACCGATGGAACAACGTTGGCGGGCCCATCGGTGTTTGCCGAGGATTTCGAGCAGGACTGGGACGATGCGGGTGGCGAGGAAGAGGATCATGCGGGGTTGGAGATCCGGCTTTCGGTTCCAGTGCTGGGAGGGGGCGGTGCCCTGGCCGGGGAGAAGACCCGCAAGCAGCTGAAATCTGAACTTCGCGACGCGAACACCGCGGCAGTTCGAGATCTCGTTCGCTTCACGTCACTCGATCATCGCCAAGTGAATGCCGAGCTCAACCGACTTGGTGGTGTTGCCAAAGTCAGCGAAGCTACGTACGAGCAACTTGAACGACGACTTCGTGCTGCTGAGGCCTGGCTTCGACGGCTGTAGTCTCAGTGGCCCAGTATTGATGCGACGGGTCTGAGAACGAACTCGTTGCGTCATGATGTGAAGAAGGTTTGATGTGAAGACCCGACGGTCCGAGAAGAGTCACCAATCGGAAGATGCTGGTCTTCACCCCCACGACGACGGGCTCGGTGCTGAATCGCTCAGGGTGTTTGCGCGTCAGCTTCAGCCGGCCACCCGCGGCGAGTTGGCCCGGCGCGCCGCACAGATTGGATGGGTTGTCACCAAACACTTCACCCCGTTGGCGATTCGTAAGGCGCGCGGAGCAACCCTGGCGCCCGACGCTTTCGCCCGTCCTCTTCGGCTGACCTTCGAGGAGCTTGGCACCACGTTCATGAAGTTCGGCCAACTCATTAGCTCTTCTCCGGGTGTGTTCGGTGACTCAGTCGCCACCGAATTCCGGACCTGCCTCGACACCGGCCATCCGGTCTCGTTTGCCCAGGTTCGTCGTGTTGTCGAGGCTGAGCTGGGCATGGCTCTGGAGGATGCGTACTCATCCTTCGATGAGGAGCCCATCGGCCGAGCGTCCATTGCAGTGGTTCACAAGGCTCGACTGCATGACGGAACCGAAGTGGCCGTCAAGGTACTCCGACCATCCATTGAACGAGCAGTCTCAGTGGACATGGATCTTTTCGAACCCCTGCTCGCCGTGATAGCGCGAACCACCGGGGAGTATGCGGCTGGCCAACTCGTGCAGATGTTCGGCGGCTTTCGGCTTCAATTGGGCGAGGAGCTTGATCTTCGTAACGAGGCACGAGCCATTCGGCATATGCAGAAACTTCTCGGTGCGGTCGAGCTGCCCTTGGTGACAGTTCCAGAGGTGTACCCCGAGTTCTCTGGGGCGAAGGTGCTCACCATGGAGTTCCTCGACGGTGTTCCAGTGGACGATTTGGCCAAAATCGAGACCTATGGGTTTGACCCAGCACCCGTGGTGTCCCAAACAGTGAAGGGGTTCCTGCTGACGACCATTCGCTGGGGGTTCTTCCACGGCGATGTGCATGCGGGCAACTTGTTGCTCCTGCGCGATGGTCGAATTGGAGTGATCGACTGGGGAATTGTTGGCCGACTTGATGCTGACACACACCAGTTTTTCCGTCGGGTCGTGGAGGCCGCGCTCGGCGATGAGACCGCGTGGGCAGACATCGCGACGCACACGATCAAGACCTACGGAACCGTGCTGGAAGAAGGCCTCAACATGAACCACGAGGACCTCACGGTCTTCATGAAAATGGTGCTCGAACCGTTGCTTCGGGCACCGTTTGGTCAGGTGTCGCTCGTTGAGATTCTGAATGCGCCCCAAGCGAAGGTGGCTGAGATTCGAGGAATCGAGATCGAGAAGCGGACAGCGAGAGCAATCTACAAACGCTTCAGAGAACAGCGGAAGCTCAGATTGATGGTTGAGGCAGAGGGAATCGTCGAGAGTGAGTTTGAACGAGGGCTCTTTCTGCTCACCAAGGCACTGATGTACTTCGAACGCTACGGCAAGATGTACATGAGCGATGTGGGCATCTTCGAGGACGAGGTCTTCTTCCGCCAGGCCCTCACGCCCGGAGATTCCGCTACTCGGTGAGATCTCGCTGGAACGCAGCGAGGATGCCCTCAGCGCCGTCCTCCCAGCTCGGGGGCATGTACCCCGCAAGCCTTGAGCGGCTGGCATCGTGATGCTCCGAGTCGTTCAGGTGAAGTGTCACCAGATCAACCAGCTCTTGGACGGAGGTGGGGTCGAAGTACTCCGCCCACTCGCCCCCTGCCTCAGTGAGTGCTCCACCATGTGAACTCAACGTGGGCACCCCATGGCTCAGAGCCTCAATGACAGGTGTACCGAACCCTTCGTATTTGGCTGGCTGCACTGCTAAGAAGGCGTGGGCATAGAGGCCGTCGAGCAATGTGTCGTCTACCTTCTGAAACCAAAAGACTCGAGTGCCAAAGAGCGGGTGAGTTTCGATGCGCTCTGCCACGGACTCGGTCATCCAACCGAGCTTGCCCACTATCACTGCGCTGAGGTCCTCGCTGAGTTCGCTGAGTTCCTCAAATGCGTCTAGGAGGAGCGCGTGATTCTTCCGTGGCTCGACGGTTCCTACGGTGAGTAGGTAGCGGCCCGGAGGCGCGATCGCCGGCCGAGGGGGGCTCTCGTTTCGCCGGAAGTTCGCTCCCATGGTGATGACAGCGGTGTCGGTTGGGCGTTTCATGCCAATGGACTCTGCGTAGTGAATGGCGTCGCGCAAGCTGCACTCTGAGATCGAAATGAACTTGTCGGAATACTCAAGATGGGCATCAAAGAAGGTCTTGAACAGGCGCTGTTGTCCCTCATCGAACCACTCGGTGAACTGCACCGGCATCACGTCGGCAATGAGTGTTGCGGTGCGAACACCCTCGCGGCGTAGTCGCGGAAGGATCTCGCTCCGCGGTGGCTGGTTGTGCCACGCAGCTTCGAGATCAAAGAACCAGGAATCAGCCGGCCAGCTGCTGATTCGGAGCTGGCTGTGTTCTGGAGGGTGATTCCGTCGCCGTCGCACAGCCGCCAAATGTTCACGGAGGGACTTGCCTCGGGGGTGATGGATCATCCTCCGCAAGGCCATCTTCAAGGACTCGGGGAGTGGTGCTGCAATGGCACCGAGACGAGATTGGGGCACCGGAGCCGGAGGTGCGAAGCGCCCTAACGCCCGTTGTTCGGCGCCGGTGAGCCTGCGGTAGGCATTGCACTCCTGGCACCAACGAACCGGCGTGAAGTGAATTGCGCCGGGATCAGTGCCCTGAGGCAGGCGTGCCAGAAGTTCGCGCGTGTGGCGCTGAAACCCTGTGATGTAAGGCACTGCCAAGGTATTGGATACCTCGACGAAGACATGTCGGTCAGTGATGGGCACCGAAGGCTGAGCGACAACGGGGTTCTCGGCGCGGTTGGGGTGCTCGGGCGTGGCTCTGGTGTCGGCGGCGGTTGTGTTCTCAGAAGCGTTCACAGCGGAACAGACCCTATCCGGCGAAATGCTCGATGGAGCGTGAGGTGAACTGTCGACCGATCGAACGCCAATCGCAGTGTTCTTCCACGTAGGCACGACCAGTGAATGAGCGGTCGTACTCTGGGTGGCTGAGAATCTCCTCGATGGTCTGGGCAAAGAGCTCCAAGCCGACTGAATGAACCCCTGCAGCCTCGGCATCGATCCCCCGTGAGCCCACCGGGGTGCTCACCACAGGCAAGCCCGCCGCCAAGTAGCTCAGTAGCTTGAGATTCGAGCCACTTCCCCCGTCCATGGGATTGAGAGCGAGATCGCAGCCAGCGAGAAGCAGGTTCAAGTAGTCCTCCGAGAT
>DORQ01000283.1:28200-35256 GCA_003514205.1 Acidimicrobiaceae bacterium | reverse complement strand
GTTGGCAGGACCTCCTCAGCCGCTCTCCCGAGCTCTTGACGCAGCGCAAGCCGCCGTCGACGACGGTCACCTCCGGTGACGAACTCGATCTCACTGGTGTCTACACCGTTCGGCACCACGGCACGGTCGGCGGGCAGCGAGTATCGAGCCTCGAGTGACAGTAGATCCGCCTCAGTGGTGGTGGTCACCAGCGCGGCGGATTCAACCGCTCGTCGTTCGAGTTGGTCCACCTTGCCGAGCAGCCACCTTCCAGCGGTGTTCATCGGGATGATGTCGCGCTTCAACAGCAACTCGTCGTTGTGTTCATCGCACACGATTGGTTGGCCGTGTCCAAGTTGTTCGACGAGGTCGATCAAGTAGGGCTGCACCAGCACCACCCCAGAACTCGTCTGCAGCGATCGGCCAAGGTGTTCCGACAGCGACTCTATGCCGCTCCACATCAATCCAGCAGCAATGTCGGTGATGGCGACCGGAGCGGTCACCAATCGCAGTTGGGCCTCGCGTTCAAGGTGGTGGTCGTCCAACAGGATGCAGGTCTCTGTGAGATGTGGGCCGAGTTGGCGTGTTCCCGCCCGATCGGGCCGGGTGGTCAGCGAGACGACTTCCACCTCCGTACTGGGGAATTCCGAGAGGCTCTTTGCGAGGTGAAGCCCTCGGATTTGTCCACCAGCCCGAGCGGGGTACAGCGGATACGTGCTCAGCTCCACGATTCGGCGTCGAGACGGTCGAGAGCGTCGAGGCAACGCCTCCGGTTGAGGGGGAGTCGACTCGATAACGCTGTCCATGAACTTGTGCACGGTGCCGAATCGACGTCGAGCCTCGAACCGCGCAATGGTGCGCCGAGCGGAGCGTGTCAGCGTGGGCAATGGAGCATCGGAGGTTCTGAGCCACTTCGTGAACGATGAACGCGACTCGGTTGTTGATGAACCAGAAGGACTCGCCGCCACATCGTCACACTAGAGGGTCGACGCCGCGGGTCGTGAAGACAGCCAGGTTGGTGGCGAGGGGTGAGAGAAGGGTGAGGAGGGGTTAGGGCCTGGTGACGATGACCGAGGAACCATGGCCGAACAAGCCCTGGTTCGCAGAGATCCCGGTCTTTGCTCCTTCGACCTGGCGACCCGTTGCCTCGCCCCGAACCTGCCAGGTGAGTTCACACACCTGCGCAATTGCCTGGGCCGGGACTGCCTCGCCGAAACAGGCGAGGCCGCCGGAGGGGTTCACGGGCAGACGGCCATCCATGTGCGTGTGGCCGTCTCGAAGAAGTTTGTGTGCGTCACCGGGAGCGCAGAATCCGAGGTCTTCATACCAATCGAGTTCCAGGGCAGAGGACAGGTCGTAGACCTCTGCCACGTCGATGTCGTCTGGACCGATTCCTGCCTGTGCGTAGGCAGCGTCTCCGATTGCTTCCTTGAAGCTTCGGGGTGCGACGGGCAGGCCTGCGGCGCTATCGGTGGAGAAGTTCGGCATGTCGATCACCACGTTGGGAAAGGTGGGTGTGACCGTGGATACTCCGGAGATTCGCGCCGGATTGGTATGGCCGTGGGCTTTGGCCCATTCCATCGAGGCCAAAATCACTGCGGCGCCACCATCAGAGGTTGCACAGATGTGCAGGAGGCGAAGCGGATCAGCAACCATCGGTGAAGCGGCCACTTCCTCAGCGGTGTATTCCTTCCGGAACCGTGCGTTGGGGTTGTTGAGCCCGTTCCTCGCGTTTTTGATTTTGATCTGCGCGAAGTCTTCTTCGGTGTCGCCGAACAAGTCCATGCGGCGTCGCGCATACAAGCCAAAGTAGGTCGGGTTGGTCGCGCCGAGGAGGCGGAACCGAAGCCAATCGGGGTCGTTGCCGCGCTCTCCCTTTGCGGGCGCCAAGAAACCCTTCGGCGTGGTGTCGGCTCCAACCACCAGGGCAACATCACACAACCCGGCAAGAATGCGTTGTCGGGCCGCCTCGATGGCCATGACACCTGAGGCGCAGGCACCGTAGGCCGATGTGACGGGGATGCCCGTCCAACCCATTGCCTGCGCGAACGTCGCGCCAGCCACGTAGCCGGGGTAGCCGTTGCGCATGGTGTCGGCGCCGGCGATGAACTGAACATCGGTGTGCTCGATCCGTGCATCAGCAAGCGCATCGCGAATTGCAGCAACGCCGTATTCGACAAAGTTTCGACCCCATTTGCCCCAGGGGTGCATCCCGACGCCGATGATTGCAACTGGCTCAACCATTAGTTGTTCTCCGATCCCGTTGCTGGTGTTGCAGTTGCGATTGGCTTCCACTTCCACACGACGAATTCGTTGTCGTCGTCCTCGTAGAGAGTCTCAAGTACGAGTTCCATTGGTGTCCCCACAGAGATGTCGTCCACCGTTACTCCGGCGACGCACTGGCCAAGGATCACCATCTGCTCGGCTTCGAGGTGCACAGCCGCGATCACGAAGGGTTCGAACGGGTCGCTGACGGGGATATACGGGTCGGGCGGTTTGTACCCTGCGTTCGTGTAGCTCCACACAGTGCCGGTGCGGCTGAGTTCCACCCGTTCAAGTGTTGAATCGGCGAATCCGGGAGCTCGCGACATGGTGTGTTCGGGCGGGAAGAAGTAGGTGCCGCTTTGGGTGCAGCGAGTGCCGATCAGGCGGGGTTCGTCGTCGATGGTAAACCAATCCTCAACGGCTGGAAGGCGAGTCTTTCCCATGGTGAACCTTCGATTCTCTGCGCAAAATCTGACGGGTCGTCAGTTTACAGGCCGTGGCGATGAGGCCGGAATCCGCCTGCGGCCGGTAGCCTCCTATCCCCCCCCGATTCGCGAAGTGTGTGCAGGTGACGCCGCATCAGGGCGCGAACAGCACACGGTTCGACCGTGGCGTGAGCGCTCGGACCACTTCGAGCACCTCGCCGGGTGAGTTGAACACTTGGTGGTGGGTGAATCGTACGGTTCTGAGCCCGTTGACCATCGCAAGCTGGTCGCGCCGACGATCCCTCTCGAACGAGTTGAGGCGGGCATGGAACTTCCGCCCATCTACTTCGATGATCAGCCGATCATCAGGAACATAGAGGTCGACGCGGCCCCTTTCGCCCGGCGCCCACTCAAAGGTGACTTGGCCCAGCGGGCGTGCGAGACCGGCGTTGGCGATGAGGTCAAGGAACTGGGCCTCAAGTTCTGACTCACTTGGCGGGAGCCCATCAAGCGTCCTGAGGGCAGTGCTGAGTCGAACGGATCCCTTGCGGCCCTGACGGCCCAGTCGGAGATGTGCCGCCTCGATTCGGGCGAAGGTGGTGATTCGGGTGACCAGTGCATTTTCAATGGTGCGGCGCAACTCCCGTTCGCTGAGAATTGCGCCAAGGTCGAGCAAGGTTCGCTCGATACTTGTCACTGCGAAACCGTGGCGGTTGGTGAGGTCAGCCCGTTCCATGGGCGACCGGTGGAGAACTGCGCCGTTGGCGCGACTGGTCGAACCGGGCGGCACGGAGATGTGGATCTCGTTTTGGTGGTGTCGGCCAAGTTCCCCAAGCCCATGGATGCGGGCGGCTGAAGTGTGGCTCAGAACTGAGCCGCTCACCATGATGAGCGTGGCCGTCGCAAACATCTCGAAGGTGTCAGGAGCGCCCGAAATCACGAGAACCCTGTTGGGTAGTCGTCGCCAGACGCCTCGCCGCACGAGCCACTGGCGCTGCCTAGGCGTGATTCCCGCGTCATCGAGCGAGTTGGGAAGTAGGACACCGTGATTCTGTCGCGCCAGAAGCGTGACTTGCTCAAGGTTCATGTGGTTCTTTCAAGCTTGGGCTTGTGGGGGAGGGACTTTGCGAACGCTACTGATCGGCACTGACAGCGAGGCGGGCGCAACGCGTCCTGAAGCCCTCGAGATCTGTCGCCTCGAACTCGGGCGTTGTGACCGGACGGGGCGTTCGGCAGTCGATGGTCGGCGCGAAGTGTGTGCTATCGGCGACACATACTGGCGCGAAATGCACACGCTTCTGACTAGAAGCGTTCCGGGACGGCGTCGAGGCGGGCAGCGCGGGACACCGCAGGCCGGTCGGCAGGCCCAGGGCCAGCCATATCACCCACCCGGCGGCTCAGTTCCGTCCGAGGAAAAGATCCCGTTCGCGGTCGGAGGGGTCGTCGGTGATGTCGACGACTTGGCGCACGGCGATTCCCGCTCTCCGGATCAGCAGCACTATTCCTACCAGCAGGCCAATGAGAACAGCGAGCGCCAACCAGATCACCAGGTTGTTGGAGCCCGGCGGTCGGATCTTCACCGTGAGCTGAGCGTTTTCGCCTTGGCCTGGGGCTTGCTGCATTGATTCGTCGACCTTGGCGAGCTGGTTCTGGCAGGTCGTCAGCGTCTGGGAGATCGTTGTGGCATTCGCATCGTCAATCGCAGTCGAGGCACTACCGAGGCACCCGCTCAAACGGTCGAGCTCTGTGGTGATGCCTTCCGCTGAGGAGGTCAACGCTTCCAGGTCGATCTTCTGCTTAGTGATTGCGCCCCCGGATTGTTGGATCTCGATGAGTGCCTCTTCGAGACGCAACGCTGGGATGTTGAAGGTGACGGTTGAGGTTCCTCGGGACTCGTAGGAGGTTTCCTCGCCGACTCGAACTGCGCCGACGTTGGTCAGCCGGGAGATGATGGTGCTGCGAACCTCAAGCACCTGACTGGCTTCGACCTCGACCACGGCGTTGGATGAGCCGGTGCTGAGCCCGCGGCTGTACATGAGCAGACCGATAGCAGTTGGCATTGCGAGAAGGATCAGTAGCCTGCGCACGATCCAACGCTAGGGCCGAACGGCTTCGAGAACGCGGACACTTCGAGTTGCGCAGCCGCCGTTCGAATCGGCCGAGCGGTCAGACGGCTACGAGTGCGAGGCGTTCGCCGCCTCAAGGAAGGCAGGGCGTTCGCCGCCACCATGCAGCAGTATCGAACCACCGCTCATGTAGCTCGAGTAGGGCGAGGCAAGGAATACGCATGCATCGGCGATGTCGCGAGGTGTTCCCATTCTCCCGAGCGGAACGGTGTTGGCGACTGCAGCCACGCCTTCGGCATCGCCGTAATGAAGCTCGGCCTGTTCGGTTTCGATGAGCCCACAGGTGACGGCGTTGACTCGAACCTTTGGGGCCCACTCAACCGCGAGCGATTGGGTGAGGTTCAGGAGGCCAGCTTTCGCAGCGCCGTAGGCAGCGGTGCCCGGAGAGGGTCGTTGCCCCGACACTGACGCGATGTTGATGATGGTTCCGCCTTCAGGTTGCTGCTGCATGGTGAGATTGGCGCGTTGCGCAAGGTGGAGCGGCGCGAGCAAGTTGAGCCTGATGATTGATTCGCTGAAGCGTGGAGAAGCTGTCGCGGCATCGGCGTTAGGGCTACCGCCAGCATTGTTGATAACCACGTCGAGTCGGCCCCAGCGGCGCTCGGCCTCGTCGACGAGGGCGCCAACTGCCTCAGGGTCGCGAATGTCACAGGCGACGAATGCTGCCACTCGACCATTGGACTCCGGAAGCGATTCGGGCTCGTTCCGTCCGCAGGTGAGCACCTCCGCGCCGAGGCCGAGAAACCGCTCGCAGAGGACTCGGCCAATGCCCTTGGTTCCGCCAGTGATGATCACAACTTTGCCTGAGAAGTCGAGCGATTCCATCGCGTCACGATAGGCGGCGGAGGACCTCTGGTTCGACGTGGTCTGAGGATTCAGCGAAACTGACGCCAGGTCAGATCCCGCGCAGGGGCCGGGAACGAATGGAGCTCTCATGCCGATTACGTGTTCGATCAACAATGGAATCGCCGATGTTGTCATGGCGAACCCACCGGTGAATGCGCTCACTGTGGCCGGATGGTTTGAGCTTGCGGAGGTGATACTCGAGGCAGGTCGCAACCCAGAGGTTGGCGCGTTGGTGCTTCGTGCCGAGGGCAAAGGGTTCAACGCTGGTGTCGACATCAAGGAGATGCAGAACACCGAGGGATTCGATGCGCTGCTCGGCGCGAATCGAGGGTGTTACGCAGCATTTGCGGCGGTCTACGAGTGTGAGGTTCCGGTGATCGCTGCGGTGCAGGATTTCTGCCTCGGTGGTGGAATCGGCCTGGTCGGCAACGCGGATGTGATTGTTGCGGCCGAAGGAACTCGATTTGGTCTGCCTGAGGTGAACCAGGGGGCGCTTGGTGCCGCCACACATCTCAGTCGCTTGGTGCCTCCGCACAAGATGCGAGAGATGGTCTACACGGCGGAGCCTGTAGACGCGTCTGTGTTGCACGCGTTCGGATCCGTCGCCCGAGTGGTGCCGAAGGAAGAACTGGTGGGCGCGGCGATGGAGATTGCCGAGAAGATCTGCACGAAATCGCGGTTCGTGATCCGCCGCGCCAAGGAATGCCTCAACGCGATTGATCCGGTGGATGTGAAGCGGAGTTATCGCTTTGAGCAGGGCTTCACCTTCGAGCTGAATCTCTCCGGCGTTTCCGATGAAGCACGCGACGCGTTCGTAGCGAAGACTGACGCCAACTTCTCGAAGTAAGACGAGGCCCGAAGAGGCCGATCGGCTACGGTGCTTCGCCTACCGTAGCCGGCGCACAATTCTTTGCAGGCCCGGTGGGAGATCCGGCAGTTTGTATTGCGGTGCTGAACTCTGGAGTTGAGAGGACCGCAGGTCCGCCGTTCTCGGTGAAGTATGAGGCCGGGTAGCCAGCCTTCTCAGCATCTGCCCGCAAGTCCTCGGCGCCCTTGGAGAGGGCGGCGGCTTCGGCAGCATTCTCGGCCGGCAGGGCTTTGGACAGCGCAGAAAAGGCATCAGCGAGGTAGTCGACAGCGCTCTTCACCTGATCGGAGTTGGTGGGCTCGCTCAGTGCGGAGGTGCTTCCGAGACTCTCCACAACCTTGCAGAGGTCGGTGCCCGCAGCGGTGAGTTGATCTTGGAGCTTGGTGATCGACTCGGCCCATGCCTCTGGAGAGGCCGTGGTGGTTGGCGCTTCAGAGTCGATAGGAGCCTCGTCGGTTGCGCCCGTCACTCCACTCTCGCCCGCTGCGGTGGAGTCATCGGCAGACTTCTTCTCTGAGGGGGCGGTGGTGGTGGTGGATTTCGAATC
>DORQ01000283.1:26161-27981 GCA_003514205.1 Acidimicrobiaceae bacterium | reverse complement strand
CATGACGTTTGGGTCCTTCGAACGTTTGACGAGGTCACGCTAGCGGGATCACGGGATTTCGCGGTGTCATCACCTGTGCAGCAGCTTCTGGGGCGTGCCGCCAAAATCTGACACAATGTCAGATTCTGGAGATCGAACGAACTAATGAGGGTGCGATGGCATTGCCAGACAAACGAATGACTGAGGCCGAAGTGGTCTCTGAACTCCGAAGTGGGATGACGATCGGCATTGGTGGCTGGGGTTCGCGTCGCAAGCCGATGTCGCTCGTCCGAGAGATCCTGCGTAGCGATCTCACCGACCTGACCGTGGTGAGCTACGGGGGCCCCGATATTGGGCTGCTGTGCCGGGCGGGCAAGGTGCGCTCAGCGGTGTACGGATTCGTGAGCCTCGATTCCATTCCGCTTGATCCGCACTTTCGCGCGGCTCGCCAAAGCGGCTCCGTGGAGGTGACTGAGCTAGATGAGGGGATGTTGCTCCTCGGCTTGCAGGCAGCAGCGTGGCGGGTTCCCTTCCTCCCAACCCGCGCAGGGCTGGGATCAGATCTCCCACGGCTGATGCCCCAGTTCAAGACCGTGGTGTCGCCGTACCCAGGCCCAGACGGTGGAGAGCCTGAGGAGTTGTTGGCCATGCCCGCACTACCTCTCGATGCTGCTTTGATTCATATGAACCGAGCCGACCAGGGCGGCAACGGCCAATACCTGAACTCGGACCTGTATATGGACGACCTCATGGCGATGGCTGCGGAGAAGTGTTACATGAGCTGCGAGCAGATCATCCCAACCGAGGAGTTCCCCGCTCACGGGTCGATCCACACGCAGCGGATCTCTCGACTCATGACGACTGGCGTTGTCGAACGCGCCGGCGCCGCGCATTTCACTGAATGCCCTCCGGATTATGCACGAGACGAGGCATTCCAACGGGAGTATGCCGCCACTGCCAAGTCGGATGAGGCCTGGCTGGAATTCAAAGCGAAATACCTCGATGTTTCCGAAGACGAATACCAAGCGCTCACCTCAGGAGGTGCGAAATGAGCACGATCGATGCAGCGAGCGTGACCCGCGCCGAGGTGTGCTGTGTGGCAGTTGCCGAGACCTTCCGAGGCGATGGTGAGCGGCTGTGTAACCCCATCGGGACGATCCCCATGATCGGCGGACGTCTAGCGCGAGAGGTGTTCGAACCGTATCTCGTGATGACTGACGGGTTCGCAGCCTTTGCAGCTAACCCCCTCCCTCCTGGCGCGGATCCCGCTGACGCGATCGTGGAGGCCTGGAATCCGTACTCGCAGATGTTCACCGTGCTGTGGAACGGCAAACGTCACGTGATGATGGGCGCAACGCAGGTTGACCGATGGGGCAACCAGAACATCGCCTGCATTGGCGACTGGCACCAGCCACGGGCGCAACTGCTTGGGTTCCGAGGCGCTCCAGGAAACACCATTCACCACACCACGTCCTACTGGGTGCCAGCCCAAGGGCCAAAGGTGTTTGTGGAAGCAGTCGATGTGGTGTGCGGCATCGGCTACGACCGCGCTCGCGAGCTTGGGCCGGTCGCATCGCGGTTCCACGAGATTCGCCGTGTCGTGTCGAACCTCGGCGTGTTCGATTTCGAAACCGAGAACAACACGATGCGTCTTCGCTCAGTGCACCCGGGAGTCACCGTTGATGAGGTGGTGGCGGCCACTGGGTTCGAGCTGGTGATCCCGAGCGACGTGCCGGAGAGCCGCTTGCCGACCGATGAGGAATTACGCCTGATTCGCGAGGTCATCGACCCAACGGGCCAACGCGAGCGAGAGGTCCCGAACCCGTGAGTTCCGAACCCGT
>DORQ01000283.1:24306-25913 GCA_003514205.1 Acidimicrobiaceae bacterium | reverse complement strand
GAACTGCTCGGGGTCCGCTATCCCATCATCCAAACTGGGATGGGATGGGTTTCCGGAGCGACGCTCACTGCTGCAACTGCCGAGGCCGGTGGGTTTGGCATTCTTGCCTCCGCCACGATGACCCTTGAGGAGTTGGCGCAAGCGATCGCGAAAGTGAAGGCACGAACAACGGCCCCATTTGGTGTGAACCTGTTGCCCAACCAGGCCGACCTCGCCAAGCGCATAGCCCTCCTCGTTCAGGAATCGATTCCCGTTGCGTCATTTGCAGGGGCGCCAAGCGCGGCTGTTGTGCAGGAGCTCAACGACGCAGGAATCACCTCGATCGTCACGGTTGGCGCGAAACGTCACGCGGAGAAGATGGTGGGCATTGGCGTATCGGCGCTGATTGCTCAGGGCGGCGAGGGCGGCGGACATACGGGATCGATCCCAACCTCGCTGTTGTTGCCACAGGTCGTTGACGCGTGCGCGGGCACCGGGGTCCCTGTCATTGGGGCTGGTGGCTTCTATGACGGACGAGGACTCGTGGCGGCCCTGGCCTACGGTGCCGATGGCATTGCGATGGGCACCCGGTTCTTGCTGAGCGCTGAGTCGCAGGTTCCCGCCAACGTGAAGGAGCTCTACCTAAAATCCGCGCTCACGGCCACGGTGGTGACCGAGGCAATCGATGGTGCACCGCAGCGGGTGATCCGAACCGACATGATCGACGCACTCGAGAAATCGCCAGCAGTTCTGCGGTTCCCGAAGGCAGCAATGAATGCCCTCCGTTTCTCCCGAGAGAGCAAAACCTCGCTCCTCGCTCTCCTGAAGACGGGGCGCGAGATGAAGTCCGCCCAGGATCTCACCTGGGCTCAGGTGGCACTGGCGGCAAATGCCCCGATGATGACGAAGGCCTCGATGGTCGACGGTCGCCCCGAGGTCGGGATCTTGCCAACAGGTCAGGTTGTTGGCGCTATTGGGTCGCTGCCGCCCGTTGCCGAGATTCTCGAAACGATCATTGCCGAGGCCGCCGCGACATTGGTTTCGCTTCGATAGAGCCCGCAAGGGTTTACGAAGCACATTCGCTCGCGATACTCAGGCGGCTCTCACGCTTCGGCTCGTGAGGGGACTCATGACAACCGAGATTTCCTCCGTGGACGCATTGCGCTCGTCGAGTGCTAGTTGATTCATGGTGGAAGGAGTCTCGGCTGGCGCGCCTGAACCACTCCGTCGGCGCTCGTTCCAATTGCGCCGAATCTGACGGGGCGTCAGAATTCGTAGGTGGATCTCACTTGGACACCGACAGAAGACGCGTTTCGAGCTGAATGCCGAGAGTGGTTGGCGGCGAACGTGCCCACAACTCCGCTCCCATCGGGAGATACCAAGGAGGGTTTTGCACTCCACCTCGAATGGGAACGGAAGCTGCATGCTGCTCGATGGGCAGTAGTGAGTTGGCCCGCAGCCTACGGCGGCCGCGATGCAACCTTGTGGGAATGGCTCATCTTCGAAGAGGAGTACTACCGGGCAGGAGCGCCACAACGGGTTACCCAAAACGGCATCTTCCTGCTTGCTCCAACCATCTTCGAGTTCGGTACCAAAGAGCAGCAGGACTACTTCCTGCCCCGGATGTC
>DORQ01000283.1:18055-24060 GCA_003514205.1 Acidimicrobiaceae bacterium | reverse complement strand
ACCTGGACCACCCGCGGCGCGTTCTGTACTCACCTGTTTGGCCTCTTTCGAACCGACCCAGAATCCACCCGACACCACGGGTTGAGCTACTTGATGGTGCCCCTCGAGACGGAGGGCGTCACCGTTCGAGGGTTTGGCCGTCTTGATGGCGACGAGGGGTTCGCCGAGGTGTTCTTTGAGGACGCATTCGTTCCCGATTCGTTGGTGCTTGGCGAGGTGGGCAACGGCTGGGGTGTTGCGATGGCCACCACCAGTTCGGAGCGGGGCCTGACGCTTCGCTCTCCCGGCAGATTCCAGGCAGTCGCTACCCGTCTCGTACAGCTCTACCGAGATCGTCGTGGATCAGAACCCGATGATGTGATCCGTGACTCCATCGTCAGGGCATGGATGGACGCCGAGGCCTACTCGCTCTACACCAACATGGATGTGTCTGCGATGGTGGAGGGTCGGTCTCCTGGATTTCGATCCAGCCTCAACAAGTTGTTCTGGTCTGAGCTTGACGTTCGCCTGCACGAGGCGGCGCTCGAACTGATCGGCGATGAGGCGGAATGCACCGAAGCTGCGGGACCAACCGGTGCTGGGATCGAGAACCCCTGGCTGAAGGGGTATCAATTCTCCCTGTCCGGTCCGATCTATGCCGGCACCAACGAGATTCAACGCAACATTGTCGCTGAGCGCGTGCTCGGTCTCCCGCGGAAGTAGCCATCATGAGATTCGCGTTTACAGAAGATCAATTGGCCTTCGCTGAAGCGGTCCGTGACCTGCTCGGCAAGGAATGCACCCCTGCAACGATACGCGAGGCCTGGGATTCGCCGACAGGGAGGTCCACGAACCTGTGGTCCCAGCTCGCTGACATGGGTGTGATTGGATTGCTGGCTCCCGAGGGTGTTGGAGGGATGGGGCTTGCTGAGATCGACCTCGTGCAGATCCTGTTTGAAGCAGGTCGCTCCGCACTTCCCGAACCGTTGTCAGCGACTGCGGCTGTTGCGGTGCCAGTGATTCGGGACTTTGCCAACAGCGCCGAGGCAGAGCGTTGGCTCGAAGAAATCACCGCTGGGGAATGCTCCGTTTCGCTGCAACTTTCGCCAAACACCCACGCTGTTGGAGCGGAGTCTGCCCGGTTGCTGCTGCTTGAGGCCGAGGACGGACTACATCTCGTTGAGCCAGAGGTTGTCGAATTCGAGCAACGTGAGTCGGTGGACCATTCGCGCCGTTGTGCCACGGTGTCGTGGACCCCCTCGCATGCGACCTTGATGCTCCGGCCCCTAGAGGCTCTCTCCGCGGCGAAGTCACGATCAGCGATGGCAACTGCCGCTGAGTTGTGCGGCCTCGCGGACACCATGATTGCGATGACGGTTGCCTATTGCACAGAGCGAACGCAGTTCGGCGTTCCTATTGGATCGTTTCAAGCACTGAAGCACCAGTTGGCGGACGCGTTGTTGGCCCTGGAATTCGCCAAGCCACTGGTATGGCGGGCGGCCTATTCCGTGTCTACCAACGATCCGGCGGCGGAGTTGCACTGCTCGATGGCGAAGGCTGCAGCGACTGATGCAGCCGATGTGGTTGGCCGAGCGGCCTTACAGGCCCATGGTGCCATTGGCTACACCGTGGAATGCGACCTGCACCTGTGGCTGAAAAGATCCTGGGCGCTCCGGGCGCAAGACGGTTCTGCGAGGCTGCATCGCAGGCTCATCGCGGCGCAGTTGCTCGACTAAGTCAACGCCGCCACTTCTGCGACAACACAGCTACTTCAGCGGCGCTGGTCAGCCTGCTTTGGTGGCACGGACGAGCCATATCGCGCAATCCATGCGAACGCCGATGCCATCGTGATAGGGGGCAAGACCTGCATGAACTGCGTCGGTCGCCTTGGCGACTGATTCGGGGTCGGCCTCGCGCATCCCAATGGCGAGGGAGGTTCCTCCCAAGACGAACTCCACCGTCTGATCGAGAGAACCAGGGCCACCAATGTACAAGTGTGTCTTCACAGCGTGAATCGCCTGCTCGGTCCATCCGCTGGTGCTGAGAATCGAAGCGATCAGATTCGGATCTGCAAAGGCGAAGGGACTCGGCTGGCCAGGCTCGAGGGCTGGCGGCGCTCCGATAAAGGGTTCAGCGAGTTCACCGGGAAGACCGATCCACGGGTTGAGCTGGGGGGACTGCCAGCACACGAAGCACAATTCGGCCTCAGGGGCTGCCCAACTGGCGAGGTTCTCAAATGCCTTGGTTGGCTGTGAGAAGAACATGACGCCGAATCGGCTCGCTATCGCACGAGGTGCAATTCCCGGGTGTGACGCGGTCTGGATGTCTGCAATCCGGAAGTCGAGATTGGTCCGCTCTCCCCGGCTTGCGAGCGCATCCTCAATCATCGCTTCGGAGATGTCGAGGCCGAGTGCAGACCCGTCGGGGACCTTATCTGCGAGGGCACGCGTCAGTGCGCCCGTGCCGCACCCGATGTCGAGTACAGCGTCGTTTGGTCGTAGCTCCAGACTGTCAACAATGAGAGGAATGAAGGTCCCGAGTTGGGAGTCGAACCGTTCTTTTCGGTTGACCCACTGGGTTCCTCCAATCCCATTCCAGTAGTCCGCCTGCATCTGGTTTGGTTGGTTCGCCATCTCTCGGAGAGTCTTGTCGAAATCGCGGGCAGTCGCCACCATCTTGGTTCGATCACGCAGGCCGTCTTGGAGGGGCGACCGTGGGGTCTCTAATCTGAAGAAACCGGAACATGTTCCAGTTTTGGTATCACTTCGAGGAGCCCCCATGGCCGAGGCATACATCATTGACGCAGTCCGAACCCCAGTGGGTCGCCGAAATGGGTCGCTCGCCGGCGTTCACCCGGCCGACCTTGGTGCGCACACGCTTCGGGCGCTGATGGAGCGAACCGGGATCGACCCCGGTGCTGTTGAGGATGTGGTGATGGGTTGCCTCGACACGATTGGCCCCCAGGCTGGTGACGTCGGTCGAACGGCATGGCTTGCTGCGGGACTACCCGAGCATGTCCCCGGTGTGACCATCGATCGTCAATGCGGGTCATCCCAGCAGGCGGTCCATTTCGCAGCCCAGGGGGTGATGTCGGGAACTCAAGACCTCGTCGTCGCTGCTGGCCTACAGAACATGTCGATGATTCCAATCAGCTCCGCGATGACGGTGGCTGAGCCAATGGGGTTCTCCGATCCGTTCACCACCTCAGTTGGGTGGTTGGAGCGATACGGAGACCAAGAGGTGAGTCAGTTTCGCGGTGCGGAACTCATCGCCGAGAAGTGGGAGATTACGCGCGAAGAGATGGAGGCGTTCGCAATCGAGAGCCATACCCGTGCGATCAAAGCCCGTGCTGAGGGCAGGTTCGACAACGAGATTGTCCCGTTCAATGGGCTGAGCTTCGATGAAGGTCCGCGTGAGCCCGACGTTGACAAGATCCGGTCACTCAAGACCCTTGCCGAGGGAGGCCGAGTGACTGCAGCAGTTGCCTCGCAAATTTCCGATGCCTCGGCGGCTATGTTGATCGCCTCCGAAGGTGCATTGAAGACGCACAACCTGACGCCTCGGGCCCGCATCCATCATCTCTCGGTTCGCGCCGACGACCCGATCTTCATGCTGAGCGCACCAATTCCAGCCACCCGCTATGCGCTGGAGAAGATGGGGATGACCCTCGACCAGATGGATCTGGTCGAGATCAACGAGGCCTTTGCCCCGGTGGTGTTGGCATGGGCGAAGGATCTTGATGCCGATCTGAGCAAGGTCAATGTCAATGGTGGAGCAATCGCGCTCGGCCATCCGCTGGGTGCAACTGGCGTGCGGTTGATGACCACGATGTTGAACGAACTTGAGCGCACCGGTGGCCGCTATGGCCTGCAAACGATGTGTGAGGGTGGCGGCCAGGCAAACGTCACTGTGATTGAGCGGCTGTAAATATGGCCGAGGAGCGCCCGCTGGACGACCAGGTTCAGTTCCGGATTGAGGACCAGGTTGCGTGGATCACGATTAACCGACCTGAGGTCGGCAATGCATTGAGCCCACCCTGTCGTGATCGGATTCGTGATCTCATTGAGCAGTGCAACGCAACGCATCACGCTCGAGCGATTGTGATCACAGCAACCGGCGCTAAGTTGTTCTGCCCCGGAGCTGACCTCGCGTATCCGCGTGAGGTCGATCGTGCCGAGGGTGTCCCGGCAAAGGTTGTCGGCGATGCGCGTCGGATGATGTTGCAGGGCCAATACACGCTCTTCCCAACCATTTTGGACTCAGACCTGCCGATCATCGCGGCGGTCAACGGAACGGCCGCTGGCATGGGAGCGCACCTCGCCTTTGCCTGCGATCTGGTCATCGCAGCAGACAATGCGAAGTTCATCGAAGTGTTCTCTCGGCGAGGCTTGGTAGTGGACGCACTGGGTTCATATCTGCTTCCCCGGATGATCGGCATGCACAAGGCGAAGGAGCTGATCTTCTTTGCGGAAGACCTCCCAGTGCTTGAGGCGGAGCGCCTTGGCCTGGTCAACAAGGTGGTTCCCGCCGAGGATCTTCAGGCGACCGCAGCGGAGTGGGCAGCCAAGTTGGCGGCTGGTCCAACTCGTGCGCTGAGTTTGTCGAAGTGGCTACTCAACCAGTCCTTGGATAGTGATCGCCAAGCGATGATGCACGCCGAGGCGTGGGCAGTGGAGACGAACACCTTCACTGAGGATTTTGCTGAGGGGATGGCCTCGTTCCGTGAGCGTCGAGAGCCGAATTGGCGAGGGTACTGAGTTCGCCCAACTCCTGGCTGGAGCGCACCGTAGCGGCCGTCGCTGCAGCTAGGCCCAATACTAGAACCTGTTCTAGTATTGGTTTATGAATTTCGAAGACACGGAGGAAGAGGCCGCCTTTCGGGCCGAGGCTCGGAGCTTTCTTCAGGCACATGCCAAACTCCGAACAGGAGATGCCTCTGACTGGTCGCGTAACGGAGCCTCCACCGATCCAGCTGTGGCGGAGGAGTATCGCCAACGTTGCGGAGCGTGGCAGCGAACACTGTTCGACAACGGTTGGGCCGGGATCGCATGGCCCAAAGCCTTCGGTGGACGTGGGGGAAACGCAGCCCAGCAGATCATCTTCAATCAAGAGCTTGCAGCGTTCGATGCAACGAGTGGGTTCCTCACAGCGGCGATCGCTCTGGTGGGACCAACGCTCATGGCACACGGCACCCCTGAGCAACAAGCTCGGTATCTCGGCCCCCTGCTGCGAGGCGATGAGGCATGGTGTCAGCTCTTCAGCGAGCCAGGAGCTGGTTCCGATCTCGCCGCACTGTCGACTCGTGCCGTGCTCGATGGTGACGCGTGGGTCGTGTCGGGGCAGAAGGTCTGGAACTCGAGCGCGCAGCACGCCGATTTCGGAATCCTGATTGCTCGCACCGATCCCGAAGTTCCAAAGCACGCAGGCCTGACCTATTTCATTGTCGACATGGCAAGTCCCGGGATCGATGTGCGACCGTTGGTGCAAGCCCAAGGCGTTGCGCATTTCAACGAAGTATTCCTGTCCGAGGTCCGCATTCCGTTCACCAATGTGGTCGGCGAGGTCGGTGGCGGGTGGAAGGTGACGAGAACCACGCTTCGGAGTGAATCCTCCATGATCTCCGGTGCTGGTCAGGCCACCACCTTCGTCACCGTATTGGCAACCGCTCAGCGCTGTGGTGCAACCGCCGACCCGCAGATTCGCCAGGAGCTTGCGCGGGTGTGGTCGAACGAGCAGATTCTGCGGTATCTGTCGATGAGGGCACAGACCGCCGTCATGACCAAGCGGCCCGAACTAGCAGTTCACGGATCGATCATGAAGAACTTCTTCACTCGGTCGTTTGCGCATCGCGCCACCTTGGCGCTGCATTGTGAAGGCGCGGAGGGGATGCTCGACGCGGAGGCCGAGGGAGACGGCTTCTGGCAATACCAGTGCATCAATCAGTTCGCCTCGAAGATCGGAGGTGGAACCGAGGAGGTACACAGAAACAACATCGGCGAACAGGTGCTCGGCCTACCACGGGAGCC
>DORQ01000283.1:16986-17850 GCA_003514205.1 Acidimicrobiaceae bacterium | reverse complement strand
GAGTGACATGGATGCAAAGAGTGGCATGTTTGCAGAGTGTGACGTGGCAGAGTTGTGAGGTCGCTTCGGGCGACGGGTCCAGGAGATGAGGATGGGGAGCACGATGTTGTTACAGGGAAAGCGGGCGCTGGTAACCGGAGTCGGGCCAGGTATGGGCAGAGACATCGCCCTGCAACTTGCTGAACATGGCGCTGATGTCGCGCTCGTCGCGAGAAGCGACAAGGTGATGCCCAGCGTTGCTGCTGAAATCGAGGCGCTAGGGCGCACTGCGCTTCAGATTCAGGCCAGCATCACCGAAGCGGAGGATCGCCAGCGGGTAGTTGAGGTCGTTGGTGACTCGTTCGGGTCGCTCGACATTCTGGTCAATTCTGCCTTCCACGGTGGGGAGATGAAGCGCTTCGAAGACTCCGATCTTGAGCGTTGGACCCGGCCGATGAATGTGAACTACTTCGGAACGTTGAAGTTCACTCAGGCGATGTTGCCACTCTTGAAATCCGCTGCGGCTGCGACTGGTGACGCGCGGATCGTCATGATTAACACGATGTCGGTTCACGACATTGAGGCCGGGCATGGCTCCTACGCTGGATCCAAGGCAGCACTTGGGGCAGTCACGAAGACACTGGCGAGAGAGCTTGGCGAATATGGGATCCGGGTAAACGCCGTGCATCCCGGCTACATCTGGGGCGACAGCGTCAAGATCTACTTTGAGTGGCAGGCAGCGGAACGCGGTGAGGGAGCAAATTGGCAGGACGTCTACGACGAGCGGGCGGCGGAAACCTGTCTTGGCTACCTTCCCCATAGTTCGGAGATCGCAGGGGCCGCCGTCTTTTTCGCATCGCCCTTGTCCAAGTGCGTGACGGGAAC
>DORQ01000283.1:14789-16795 GCA_003514205.1 Acidimicrobiaceae bacterium | reverse complement strand
CATGAAAATCGGTATCCTGACGGGCGGTGGCGACTGCCCTGGATTGAATGCAGTGATTCGGGCGGTGGTGCGTCGCGCCGACCAACAAGGTGACGAGGTCATCGGGTTTCTTGACGCGTGGCAGGGGTTGATGGAGAACCGCTCAATGCCGCTTCCTCCATCTGCTACGCGGGGTCTGCTGACTCGAGGGGGAACGATTCTTGGCACTACTCGTGGCGGGCCATATGACACCCCCGAAGGCGTCAGCAAGGTTCAGGAGGTGTTGGCCGCTCACGAGATTGACTCATTGATCGTGGTCGGAGGCAATGGCTCGCTTTCGGTGGCAGCTCGATTGCACGGAGAGTTCAACGTTGCTGTTGTTGGGGTCCCAAAAACTATCGACAACGACATTGTGGGTACCGATCGCTCGTTCGGGTTCGCGACCGCGGTTCAAGTGGCGACTGACGCGATTGATCGGTTGCATTCGACAGCTGAGTCCCATGACCGAATTCTCGTGGTCGAGGTGATGGGACGACACACCGGCTGGATTGCCGCCTACTCCGCAATGGCCGGAGGTGCAGCGGCGGTGTTGATTCCTGAACGCCCGTACTCGTTGGAGCGGTTGGCCGACATCATTCGTCAGCGGCATCTGGCGGGCAGGTACGCCTCGATTGTTGTGGCTGCAGAAGGCGCCGTGGCCGAGGGCCATGAGGCTGAGCAGTTGGGAATGCCCCACGACAAATTTGGCCACGTTGCACTCGGTGGGGTTGGCGCGACCGTGACGGCACAGTTGGAACAGCTCACCGGCTTTGAGGCCAGAGTGGTGGTTCTCGGCTATCTCCAACGTGGGGGAACCCCTAACGCCTATGACCGGGTGCTCGCCACCACGATGGGTGCGGCAGCTGCAGATGCTGCTCACGAGTCGAGATTCGGCAACATGATCGCACTGAAGGGAAGCAGGCTCGGCCTCGTTCCCCTCTCAGAGTGTCTTGGAAAGACGAAGTACTTCGACCCCGCGGAGTTCAGCCACGTGGCGACGCTGCAATACGGCTAGCGCCAACGGCACTCAGGCACCACCGGAAAACGGGACCAAATGGCGGGACTGCATGAGGTTCCTACCAGTCTGTTGAGGTGTAGTCCTTGAGGAACTGGCCCCAGATGTGGCTTCCGGTATTGAAGCCATCGATGATCGGGTCAACGATTCTGGCCGCACCATCGACAATGTCGAGGGGTGGGTGAAAGCCCTGCTCGGCCTGCTTCCGCTCGGCGATATGGGTTGGGTCTTCGTCGCTGACCCAACCGGTGTCGACGCTATTCATGTGAATTCCGCACGCCTGGTAGTCCGCCGCAGAGGTTCTCGTCATCATGTTCAACGCCGCCTTGGCCATGTTGGTATGGGGATGTCGGGTGGTCTTCATCCGCCGATAGAACTGTCCCTCAACGGCGCTGACGTTCACGATGTGCTTGTCGCGTTCAGGTGTGGAGGTCATCAAGGCCTTGAGTCGAGCATTCAGCACGAACGGCGCAACAGCGTTGACGAGCTGGGTCTCAAGGAGTTCCACCGAGGAGACCTCGTCGAGGAGGAGTCGCCAGGAGTTTCGGCCGCGAAGGTCGACCTGTTGGAGGTCCTGGTCGAGGTGGCCGACGGGAAAGAGCGAGCTCGAAACGTCGAGGTCCTCTGGTGTGAGTGCCAGTTGAGAGAGCTCCGCGGCGCGGGACAGGCCCTCTGGAAGGATCGCTGTGTGATCGGTAGGGGCGAGGTCACCAGCACTCCGCGTGTCACCGGAAGCCGAGCCGACGTGGTCACCACTGCCGAGTCGGAGGGACGCAGGGTCTTCATTGGACCCATGGCGACCTCGAAGCTCTTCATAGGATCGGAGAAGTCCCTGAACCTGAGGGAGCAGGTTTGAGAGCTGTGTGGTTTCGCGTTCCATCATGTGCCGATAGAACTCTGGTGGCCGACGAACGGTCTGGCAGGCGTTGTTCACAATGAAGTCGAGCCGACCATGGGTGCTGGTGAGGTGCGT
>DORQ01000283.1:13765-14475 GCA_003514205.1 Acidimicrobiaceae bacterium | reverse complement strand
GCCTGGTAGCCAATCTTGACGCGACCTCCGGTGAGTAACGCCACTCGGCCGCGAAGGTCGGCCGATTCGGTTCGCTTGGCGAAATTGAGTTCGGCACAGTCCGGACACAGCTGATCGTAGAAATGATGGCGTTGCGTGAAATGAACCTTGCAAACGTAGCAATGGCGGCTGTCGGCAAGCGGGCGCTCTGGTTCCTGCTCTGAGTCGTTCGCCGGTTGGCCGAGTCCAGGCGGCGCAAAGACATTCGGCGTGACGAACACTGGCTTTGCTCGCAGGGATCGGATTCCCGTCTCGGCCAGAGCATCCTCGGTTGCCGCACGGCGTAGGTCTCGGGCTCTTTTCGCCTTTGCCTTGACTCGCAGGCGGCGTTCGGTGACGTCGGGGCAATAGAGGTCGCCAGCCGCAGTCAGGAGTTGTCGACGCTCCTCAACGGTGAGCGTCTCAAGCGCTTCACGTTGTGAAACGAGCGCTTCGAGTGTCGCAATCGTCTCGAGCAAGGTGTCTCGGTCGATTCGATCCGCGTTGTGGGCCACGGGGCGGGGTTCAGCACTCACCTCATGACGCTAGCGCCCGTCTCGGCTGGCATAACAACCGGCCGACGAAAATGTGACGGGGCGTCAGATTTCGCGGGAGACTGGCGACATGAGTGCTGAATCACCGCAAATCTGCGCAGGGCGAGTTGTCATCATTACTGGAGCCGGTCGAGGTAT
>DORQ01000283.1:7060-13496 GCA_003514205.1 Acidimicrobiaceae bacterium | reverse complement strand
GCCCATGACGTTTCGGGCTGGGATTCAGCGAAAGAGATGATCGATCTGGCCATTGACCATTTTGGCGGGCTGGATGTGGTGGTGAACAACGCCGGAATCGTGCGCGACCGAATGTTCGTGAACTCCGAAGAGGCGGAGTGGGACGCAGTGCTCAAGGTTCATGTCTTGGGCCATGCTGCGCCGGCGCGCCACGCAGCCGCCTATTGGAGAGCGCAGTCGAAGGCTGGCAAACCAGTTGATGCTCGAATCATCAACACCTCCTCTGGAGCTGGGTTGATGGGCTCAATCGCTCAGGCCGCATATTCCGCCGCGAAGGGTGCCATCGCGTCGATGACGCTGGTGCAAGCGGCCGAACTCGGGCGTATCGGCGTCACTGCGAATGCGCTAGCCCCCGCCGCCCGAACGAGGATGACTGAGGGCGCCTTTGCCGAAATGATGGCCGTTCCCGAGGACGGCTCCTTCGACGTGATGGCTCCGGAGAATGTCTCGCCGTTGGTGGTGTGGTTGGGCTCCTCTGAGTCTGCGAGTGTCACGGGCCGTGTCTTTGAGGTCGAGGGGGGCAAGATCACTGTGGCAGAAGGCTGGCAACACGGACCGACCTTCGACAAAGGGGACCGTTGGGACCCTGCCGAAATTGGTGCGGTGGTATCGGACCTGCTTGGCGCAGCGCGCCCGCCAGTGCCGGTGTACGGAACCTGAGCTTCTGACCGCAGTGAGGGTGGCCCCGAAGAACCTGGTTGCGCTGTGCGGGTAGTCACTCGGCTTCCGATGCCGTTCTCGGCCCCGGCCCTGCGATGGCTGTGGCGCAACCACCCCCGCCGAGCGAAGTTTGCGCTTGTTCGAGGCCTGCTCGGGGTAGCGGCGTTTGGGTTCATCGCTGGGCCATTCGGCGTGGTCTTTGCCGGAATCGGCGCAGCGCTACTACTTTCTGTGCTCCCAAGTATCAGGGATGCGGGACGCGGGGCACTTGAGCCTCCGTACCTCCTGCTCTCCACGAAATCTGTCATCGGTGGAGGCATTCGGGAGGCGTATGAACTCACCGCGGAGGAGTTGGGTCCAGTGGTCCTGGCTGCCTGCGACGCGTTGACTGCAGAATACTCCTCGCCCACCATTGCTCTGGTGTCGGCCACTGGAGCGTTAGTTCCCGCATCGCTTGAGGATGCGCTCGGTCAAGGAGATCAGGTAGCGATGGTCGCCTGGGGGAATCCTGGCCCACCAACTTCGTGGCCAGATGACCGCTCGCACGGTATCTGGCTTCGCCTCGACCCCCTTGTCGATGGCTGGACAGCTCAGTTCGTCGCAGATTCAGGAACCTTGGCGACCAGTTTGAAGCGAGTATTCGAGGGGTTGACGGACCCATCTTCGCCGGAGGCATCTCGATAAAGGTGCAGACCAAGGGCGCACAAGAGGAGGCACAAGATGGCAACGCCGCCGAAGAGTCTCCCAGAACCTTGAGATGCATAGATCGCTGGGGCGAGTGAGCCAACGATGCCTGCGCCGCTCATGGCGAGTACGGCGGAAAGACCCTGGCCCGCAGCAATTCTGTCGGGCGGGCACACCTTGGTCATGGCAGTTTGCGATGCCGGCCCACCGAGCGAGTTGAACACGGCTTCCAACATCGCGACTCCTGCTACTAGCCAATAGGTGGGGAGCAGGCCATAGAGCGCAGTGATCGGAGCGATGCCCGCCATTGCAAGCTTCATTCCGCGAGGGGCCCCAATCCGATCGACAAGGCGCCCCGAGAAGGCAGCCAGCAACACGATCGGTAGCCCATAGAGGGTCAAGGAAGTTCCGACGAAGTCTCTGGACGCTCCCAGGTCGCTGAGGTATTTGGACCAGAGCGAGTCGTAGATGCCCACCGGAAGAAAGAGCGCAAGCGCGAGGAGCGCTGCGCCGAAGATCCTTCGCTGTCTGAGCAAGTCGAATCCACTCATTTGGACCCAACTGAGCTCCAACTTCGACTCGTGTGAGTCGGGAGGACCGAACCACAGGTAGAGGACACATGCGACTGCGGCGAGGCCCGAGAGTGCAAAGAACGGAGTTGAGAGCCCGCCGAGGTGAACGAGCGCAGTCCCGACAACTGGCCCCAAGACGAAACCACCGATGTCGGCGGCGCTGAGCTTTCCAAGGTTCGCCCCAATTCGTTCAGGGTCTATTCGCGACGCAATGGCCCGAGCCGAGGCCGCGAAAACGGCGAACGAAAGACCTTCGATGGCTCTGGCGGCCACGAGTTCCCACAGGGAGTCCGCGACGGCGATCCACAACAGCGATCCGGCGCTACACCCAAGAGCGGCGACAAGCAGTGACTTTGCGTGGCCCCGGTCCGCGAGGTGTGCGAGCGTGATCAGACCTAGCAGGCTGGCGAGGAAGAAGGCACCAGACATCCAACCCAGCTGGGCGGTGGAGAGCCCGTGAACCTTTTGCAGTTCGGCAACGAGGGCGAAAAGGACTCCATTGCCGGCGTTGATGGCAGCGCTGGCGAGCATCAGTGTCGAAAGGACCGAGCGCGTCTGAGGAGTTGGAGTTGAGCTGATGGTTTGGGAATTCACGTGTATCGACCTCTGGCAACGCTATCCCGTGTGTTCCGCGTAGCTCGGCGAATTTCGAGAACCCTGTGTGTCACTGCGCATGCACGGCAGTGGGGTGACCCTTGAGCTACTGCTGAAGTGTCACCCCACCGACATGGTTAGTGCTCATTGGACCGAGGTGCTCTGACCTCAGTCGATATGTCTCAGCTTGGAGCGAAGCTGTTCGTTAGGAGAGGCGCTCGACAATCATTGCCATGCCTTGACCGCCGCCGACACACATTGACTCCATGCCAAACTGCTTGTCGGATTCCTGGAGGTTGTGAATGAGCGTGCCCATGATGCGGGCCCCAGTCATGCCAAATGGGTGACCGAGCGCAATGCCGCCGCCACGGGTGTTGAGCTTGTCCCATGAGATTCCAAGGTGCTTCGCCGACGGGATCACCTGCGCGGCGAACGCCTCATTGATCTCCACGAGGTCGATGTCGTCGATGGTCATTCCGGCTCGGCTGAGCGCCTGTCGGCAAGCCTCAACGGGGCCGAGTCCCATGATTTCGGGGTTGAGTCCGGTAACGCCAGAGGCCACGATCCGAGCGAGTGGGGTGAGACCAAGCTCCTTGGCTTTGGTAGCGCTCATCACGATGACAGCGGCTGCACCGTCATTGAGGGGACACGCGTTGCCGGCAGTCACCGAACCGCCCGGCCGGAAGACAGGATTCAGCCCGGCGAGCTTTTCCACTGTGGTCCCTGCGCGGATGCCGTCATCGGTGGACACGACGGTGCCGTCGGGAAGCGTGACCGGAGTGATCTCGGCCTCCCAGAAGCCGTTCTCCACCGACTCGGTAGCGAGCTGTTGGCTGCGGGCGGCAAACTCGTCTTGTTCTTGACGGCTCACCTGCTCTTGTTCCGCCACATTCTCCGCGGTGTCGCCCATGCCCATGTAGACATCGGGAAGGCCAACGGGCGCAGTCCAAGCGCCTTGATCTCCTGCTTGGCGGGCTGCTGTGCGAGCGCGTGCATCGTCAAAGAGCGAGTTGGCGGGGCCATCGTCAGCCATGCCATTGATGAACCGGCTCACTGTCTCGACGCCAGCAGCGAGGAAGATGTCGCCCTCGCCGGCCTTGATGGCGTGGGCCGCCATTCGGATTGACTGCAATGAGGAGGAGCAATAGCGATTGATCGTCACGCCGGGCACGTTGGGCATGTCAGCCAGCACGGCGACGACGCGAGCAAGGTTCACGCCAGACTCGCCAGCGGGCTGACCGCATCCGAGGATGAGGTCTTCGACAGAGTTGCGGTCGAGGGAGGGGACCTTTTCGAATACGGCGTTGACGATCTGGGCGGTCAGGTCGTCTGGCCGGATAGTGGTCATCGACCCCTTCATCGCTCGGCCAATGGGTGTGCGGGCTGTCGCAACAATTACAGCTTCGGTCATTGATGATCTCCTCGGAGCCCTTCCGGTTCTGGAAGTCTGGGTGTTGAGCGATGTTACCCCTGAGTAACAATGAGGCGAAATTACCCGGCGAGAGTTCTCCAGTGGTTGCGAAGGGCCGCCGATGAGAGTCCATGACATTCGCTTCGGCCGCGCACCGTCTTTTCAGGATGCTGTGGCCGCGCCTGAACAGTAATCACCGTCGATTTGCCCCAACGACCACGAGGGATCTGTGGCCGTTGGCAGCCCGCTGTCATTCACTGGGGCTGGCAGCAGTCGCCGTGGATGGACTTGTCTCCAACCTGCACGAAGTCAACCCCATTGGTGCTGCGCAACAGCTGCTTGTCTGCGTTGCGCTCGGCATTTTGGCGGGTCTGTGGATGCGGCAAGCGCAGACTGTTCCGACAGCGCTCGCGCTGGTTGAGATGTTGACGATTGCCGCGATCGCGGCCGCTTCGACCCACGCCACCTCGATTGGAGTTCTACTCGTACCGACTCTTGCCATTGCGTCGATCGTGGCACGCAGGCTCAGGCTGGTGTTGTTGATTCTCGGTCTTGCGGTGTGCCAACTGCTCCTCGAGGGTGGACTCGACGAGACGGGCGCGGCGGTGGTTGTTGTGCTGAGTTCATTGGTGACGGGAAGCCTCGTTGGAGGGCTGATCTCGGGGTTAGTCGATCGAGTACTCCGAGAGTCGAATCACCGAATGGGAGTTCTCGACGCCATCGACGGGATCTTCTGGGAAGAATCCTCAGTGGACTCGGCGATGATGGTGAGCTCGGGGGCAGAGCGAGTGCTCGGGCACCCCGCCGAGTTGTGGGCCATCCCCAACTTCTGGCGCTCCTTGGTACATCCAGCGGATCTCGACAGGATCAATGCTGAGATTCTGGAGCATTCGGTTCAGGGTTCCGATCGATACTTCACCTTCCGTATGCGAAATGCCCACGGGGAGTACCGGTGGATCGAGAACCATGTCAGCGCAGCAATTGACGCTGATGGGGTACACACCATCTTTCGCGGTTTGATGGTTGATCGAACCGAAGCCATGACGGCAGCCTCGAACGAACGACGAATGGCAGAGGTGATCGCTACCAGCCCAATTGGCCATTGTGTGCTGGAAGCAGACGTGGTCGATGACCTTTCAACCATGCGCGTGATTGTCGCCAATGCCTCGATTCAAACCATGATTCCCTCGGGAACGGAAGGGATTTCGGGGAGGCTCTTGAGTGAGCTGTCCGATCAATTCCCCCGATATGGCGATATCAGAGCCCTCGTGGAGCATGTGGTGATCCAACAGGAGGCCGTTGCAGTCGAGACGACCTCGGCCGCTGGTCGCCGGTATTCCATTCGCTGCCATCCAGCAGCAAATGGTTCGATATGTATCTCAGCTGAGGACGTGTCCGAGCGCCATGCTGCAGCCGAGGAATCGCGTCGATTGGCGTGCTCGGATTCGCTCACCGGGCTTCCAAACAGACTCGCACTACGCGAGCATCTCACTGAGATTCTCCAAGACCGAGATGCACGTCGCCTCGTGGCATTGGTAGTTCTGGATCTGAACCAATTCAAAGATGTGAATGATGCCCTCGGCCATGCGGTGGGCGATCAGCTTCTGTCGGCCGTTGGGAGTCGTTTGCGCGACACAAGCGGTCCGGCCTTCGTCGCTCGACTCGGCGGCGATGAGTTTGCCGTGGTCGCTGAGGTCGACCTGGAAACGGAAGGCCATGCGCTCGGTCACTCCCTGGTCAGTTCGTTGGACCAGCCGTTCATGTTGGGAGACTTCGCAATTCAGACAGGCGCCAGCATCGGCATCTCGTACTGGCCAACTGATGGAGTTGATGAGACACAACTTCTCCAACACGCCGATGCTGCGATGTATCTCGCGAAGCGGAAGGGCGGTGGATGGGCTCAGTACGACACAGGCAGCGCCACCGATGGTGTTCGACGACTTCGCCTCATTGGAGAGTTGAAGCAGGCAGTCGAGCTAGAACAATTTGAATTGTGGTACCAGCCGATTGTTGAACCATCCTGCGGCGCAATTGTCCGTGCTGAGGCGCTGATCAGATGGAGACACCCCGAATTCGGCCTCGTGATGCCAGACGAGTTTGTGCGACTCGCTGAGGTGTCTGGGTCCATCAAGCCGATCACTCGTTGGGTCGTCGAACGAGCCATGGCCGATGCAGATCTTCTTGCCGAGGCAGGGCACCGGATCGGCGTGAGCTTGAATCTGTCGGCGCGAAACCTCTACGAAGCTGACCTGGTTGAGTGGTTCAAGGCGCTCATGGCTCGTCGGGGCATGCCAACTAACGGCATCACCTTGGAGTTGACGGAAACCGATGTGATGGAAGACTCAAACGCTGCGATGGAGTTGCTGAGGTCGTTGCGTGATCTCGGATTCGAGAACAGCATTGACGACTTCGGCACCGGGTACACGTCATTGAGTCAGCTCGGGAACCTGCCAGTGAGTTCAATCAAAGTGGATCG
>DORQ01000283.1:6587-6752 GCA_003514205.1 Acidimicrobiaceae bacterium | reverse complement strand
TACTTCCTCGACCTCGTTGATTCGGTGCGTTCCAACAAACCGGCCTGGCTCGAAAAATAGCCATTTCACTCCGACCGTTGACAAGCCATGGCAGTCGAAGCGCCTCAGGCGTATCGGCCTATGGAAACTTCTGCGCTGTCTAGGCGAAGAACCGGTCGAGGCGAA
>DORQ01000283.1:2113-6345 GCA_003514205.1 Acidimicrobiaceae bacterium | reverse complement strand
TGACCACGACCTGAACCCCTTCGCCGATCTGATCCGCCGACAGTACGAGGCCTCTGGCGGTGAGCGGGTCAGACAGCTTCGCTGGGGTCGGGAAGGAAACCGAGTCGAGGCCAACGTTCACGCCCATCGAAAACGACTCGACCACGAGCATCTCGGGAAGGAAGAGATTGACCAGCGAGAGAAGAAAATTGGAGGGAATGAACTCTTGGGAACTCTCGCCGGTCGCTCGTGCAAATTGCTCGAGGTTTGATTCAGACAGAGTCGTGGTGAACGCGCAGTCCAATTCGGTTCCGACGAGCTGCAGGAGATCGGCGGGACCCGGCACCTGGACCCGAATTGGCTGCGCCACGGCGTCAGCCCCCTGCTTGGGCAGCGCCCGTTACTGCGTCTTGAAGTGCTGTGGTGAACGACTCTTTGCAGGCGGGCGCCTTTTGGTCAATGAGGGTGTTCACCTTGTCTGAATCGGTTTCATTGACCACGGTGTCGAGGTCGTCAGCATTGTCCTTCACCTCGTCGTACACGCAGCCCGCGAAATCACCCAGAATCTTCTTGAGTTCTCCGTCCGAGATACCTGATGAGGTCATCGACCCAAGCTCTTTGGAGCCGTCGTCCACCACCTTGTCCACGAACTCTGAACGAGTCGGTGTGCCGCCGCAACCAGAACACAGCGTGAGAGCGGTAGCCAGAATTGCGAGCAGTTTCGGTGAGGTCATAGCGGTCCCTTTTGTGGCGGAATGCTCAGTGTATTGCGCCGATCAAGCGTGTTGGCTGGATACCGCGAGAACTTCGCCTGTCATGTAGGTCGTGTAGTTCGACGCGAGCATGACCATCACGTTGGCGATCTCCCACGGTTCGGCGGCTCGTCCGAACGCCTCCTTTGCTTCCAGTTCTTCGAGCAGGCCGTCGGGAGTCACTTTCGCAAGAAATGGGTGCATCGCCAGACTTGGAGACACTGCATTGACTCGCACGTTGTGCTTGGCTGCCTCCATCGCGGAGCATCGCGTTAAGGCCATCACTCCGGCCTTGGCGGCGGCATAGTGTGCTTGAAGTTCCTGGGCTCTCCAACCGAGAACCGACGCGTTGTTGACGATGGCGCCTTCGCCCCGCTCGTACATGTGTGGCAACACAGCCCGGAGGCATCGAAACGTGCCCGTGAGGGTGACGTCTAGAACCACGTTCCATTGCTCATCGGTCATGTCGACTACTGCGGCGTTTCCGCCAAGCCCGGCGTTGTTCATCCATACGTCGATGTGGCCAAGCTGTTCGATGGCAGTCGTCACGAGGCCCTGCACCTGTGCCTCGTCGGTCACATTGCAGACCGCAGTGAGTGGAGCAGTGCCGGTCTCGTCGCCTATTCGCGTCGCTGCTTCGCCAAGTCGCCGCTCATGAATGTCGCTGATGAGCACTGTTGCACCTTCCTCGATGCAGCGCTTTGCGGTCGCGTAACCGATGCCAGTTCCAGCTGCGGCAGTCACCACCACAGTCTTGTTCGTCAGCAGCCCGGAGGCCGAAGGGTAGGGAGGTGGAGGAAGAGCCATGAGTGTCCTGTCGATGTGTCGAAGTTGAGGTAGCCGGCCGGAGCTAGCGCGGCTCGCGGGGCAGGCCGAGTGCGCGTTCGCCGATCACGTTTCGCTGAATCTGATCTGATCCACCGTAGATCGTGTCTGAACGGGTGAACATAAAGAGGCGATGCAGTGAATCAAGGGGTTCATGGCTGTCGTAGCGATCAGCGATGACCATTCCTTCGGCGCCGAGTACGTCAACTGCAAGCTCGCCCATTTCTTGGTGGAGGTTCGCCCAGAACAGTTTGCCGATCATTGCCTCGCGTCCAAGGGTCGCCGAGCTTCCCGACAGTGTTCGAATCGCGTTTGTCCGCATGATCTGGACTCGAACATAGAGCTGGATGAGACGGTCGCGGGTGACAGGATTGTGCAGTGCACCGTTGGACTCGGCCGCTGAGCGAATCTCGTTCCACTCCCGCTGGAATGCCATCTGCTGTCCAAGGGTCAGCACACCTCGCTCAAACGCGAGCGTCCCCATTGCGACCTTCCAGCCGTTGCCGACGCCGCCCACGACATTGTCGGCGGCGGTCTCGACATCGTTGAAGAAGACTTCATTGAACTCTGCGGTGCCAGTGATCTGGCGGATGGGCCGAATCTCGATTCCTGGACTGTCCATTCGGACAAGGAGATACGACAACCCTGCGTGCCGTTCGCTGCCCGGCTCGGTTCGGGCAATCACGAAGCACCAGTCAGACCACTGAGCGAGCGAGGTCCAGACCTTCTGCCCGTTGATAACCCATCGGGCGTTGTCGCCCTCACCTTCAAGTCGTGCAGTGGTTTTGACGTTCGCAAGGTCAGAGCCAGCATCTGGTTCGCTATAGCCCTGACACCAGTATTCGGTTCCGTTCACGATGCCAGGGAGGAACCTCGCCTTCTGCTCGTCAGATGCGAAGTGAATCAGTGTTGGGCCGAGGAGCCCTTCACCAATGAGTCCTGCGCGGCCTGGTCCGCCGCCGCGGGCGTACTCCTCATGGAAGATGACTTCTTGGTCCATCGGGAGGCCTCGTCCGCCGTACTCAACGGGCCATCCCACTGCGGTCCAGCCGTGCTCGGCGAGGTGGCGTTCCCAGCGCATGCGGTCCTCAACAAACATGTGCTCGTCGCCAGGTCCTCCGCGGTGCTTGAGATGCGCGAACTCCCCGGCAAGGTGCTCCGACATCCATTGTCGGATCTCCGTCCGGAACGCTGCGCTTTCTGTTGACTCGGCCTGGTGCACTCTGCCTCCGATGTGTTGATGTTCCGGCGTTGTCACCTGGGTGCCTCACAATACCTGACGCCTCGTCAGATTCTCCACCTGCCCAGACCGTATGGCGTCAGCAAAAAGGCCGGAGGCACCCGAGAAACTCGAGTGCCTCCGGTACCGCTTTCCCCAGCGGCTGTGTGGCTGCCACCCTGCGCAACATCAGTGCGCTGTGGTCGCCACCGTTCTTCGTGCTATTGACAGATCCGGGAGTCGTATGCGCTTCCGCTCACAGATGCACCGCCTCGGCTTGCAGTTACCTGAGCCTCAGCCTCACATATCCACTTCCCAGGCTGAATGAGTTCACCCTTGAACTCCAGGTAGTGCTCATAACAGCTCTGCGTGGTGCAGGTCTTCACGAGGCCACCGAATGGGTCGTAGAGCTTCCAAAGCCAGGTGATCGGCCCAGTTCCAGGAAGGTTCGCAACAGTCGCCGAAAAGGTGAAATCCGGATTAGCGCTCGTGACTGAGATGGTCGGCAACGGCGTGATCAGTCGAGTTCCGTAGATTCCCAACTGTCCACCGCGGTTCTGGATCGCCACGTTGGTGAGTCCAAGGCTGACCCCGGGGATGAACCCAGACAGCGATGGCAGTTTGAGCTGTCCCAAGCTGGTGTTTCCCAGAACCTGACCGAGTTGGTTGGCCAGGTCGGAAACCACCTGCGTGATGGTTGGGAGGCCAGCGTTGCTTTGGTTGGCATGACCGCAGTAGCCGTAACTGAAGAAGTAGGCGCTGTTGTAGTCGGCGAGACAACTCGTGAACTCAACTTCGGGTGCGAGAGTCACTGTTGGAACAACTGCGCCGTTGGCTTGATCCCAGGTCGCGTTCACCGTGCCGACCAGAGAGATTCGGAACTTGTGGCCACCGAGTTCGACCTTGAGGTCCGGCACTGCCACTGGGAGTAGCCCCGATGCTTTCGTGTTGTAGATCGGAGCAATTGTTGATGTTGCGCCAGCGCCGCCTGAACCGAAGTTGAGGAGGCCCTTTTCAGTGAGGTCATGAAAGAGAACTGAGATCAAGCGTGCATCAATAACTGCTCCGATGTCTCGAACTGTCCCGCCCGAGTCGGTGTGAGGTGCAACGACTGACCTCACCGTGGCTGTGGTTGTTGGGTCCACCACGTTCGGCCAGGTGCCACCAAATGCAGCCCCAATCGTGCCGAGATTTCCGGTCGCCAGAACGTCCAACCCGGGGGTGGTCCCAAAGCTCTCGTCAGTGCTGCACAAGCTGGCGCAGGAATCGGCGAAGCCAGTGAGCGACGGTTGGATCCCGCCGATGGTCGGAATGCTGCCGGCAATGTTGAGCCCGTTCAGGATCTCCTCAAGTTTGCCTGGTGCGCCATCCTTACCGTTCAACAAGTTCAGCACCGTCTTGGTGAGTGCCTTCGCTGCAATGCCTTTGCCAACCCACTTGGCGAGCAGCCAGCCCGC
>DORQ01000283.1:0-1885 GCA_003514205.1 Acidimicrobiaceae bacterium | reverse complement strand
TTGTAGCGCCTTCCTCCACCCACGCATCGAAGTTGCCAGTTGCTGAGACGTCGAAGCCGCCCTTGCACCAAAAGAGCGTGAAGAAGCGCATCTTCCCCTCGAGTTCGAGGCCCGAAATTGAAGCGTCCACGCCAACTCCGAAATCGCCGGATTGTCCGGTCACGCCGTTCCACGTCAAGTCAACGGTGCGTGAGCCCCCTGACAGGGAGGTCACCTTGAAGCTCAGGAGGAGGTCCAACACCTGCGCCAGGATTCCCCCGAAGAAGAGCCCTGCCCAGTCCAGAGCGTTCGGGGCGTTATTGCTGTCCCATTCGAAACTTGCCTGACCTTCCCCGTCCCATTGCCAGTTCGTGAACTTCTTTGGCGTGAGGGCGTCGTAGAAGAACTGACCGATGAAATCGTAGCTGGGGACGTTGTTGAGCCCCGTTTGAATTCCGTTGAGGACTAGGCCCCGGAGTTTGTTTTCTGCATCGTTTCCAGGGTTCGAATCGAGGTCGACGAGCAAGGAGGCGGCAAGGAACACACCAGCTGCGTGAGCAAGGCTCGAGCGGGTAGTCATCGGTGCCTGACCGACATGGAGCATGACCTGATCAGCGCCAGTCCAGAATTGCGGCCCAGCCTGTGCGAGTGCGATGTCCCAGCCTGGCTGCCCGAACTGAAAGTAGGGGTCCCACTCGACGACCTCTGCGTAGATCTGGAATCCGGGCTCCTGAATGCTGGCCCCATTGAGCGGCACCCAGACAACTGCGTAGCCTTCCGATCCGCTGCCAGCGGTGTTGGCGTAGCAGAACAGACCGCCACCCGCTGGCGCGCCTGCGGCTGGCACCCGCGCCTGGAAGATCGTTGATGCGTGGTTGCCGATCGTTGACTTTCGATGTACCCACACGTCGAGTGCGTCCATCGAGAAGCCTTTGTTGGCATCCTTTACATGGACCACAACTTTGAGGAATCCGTTGACGACCTCGGCAGTACCTCCGAGGGTCGACCACGGTGCGCCTGCTGACAGGAAGGAATCATGTTTTGGCGTTGTGATCCGAACTCCACCTCCGGGAGTGTTTCCCGTCCCGATTGCCGGGCAGCCTGCGGGCGGTGGGTTCGGTGGCGGGCACCCCTCGGGACCTTCTGGTCCGCCGAGTACTTCAGGGTCGGTGGTTGGAAACTCCCGGATTGGAGTTTTCCCGTCCCGTGACTCGGTCATGTTGGTCGAGCTCTTTGCAGCTTGCGTCTGTGCCGCAAGTTGTTCCTTGAGCTGGCGGCACAGGAGAGAAGGCGGTGTGCCAACCCCAGGGATGTTCGCGACCTCTACCTTGACGCCTGAGTCTCGAGGAGTTGGAGGAGTTGAGTATGTCGCACCCTCAGTTGGTGCGCCTCGAACCTCCTTGGGGTCCGCAGCGTCTGCCTCGACTGCCTTTCGTGTCTCGGGGTTGTTCTCGGCCTCGGTGGATTCCGCCAAGAACTCAGCTCGGCCCTTCTCGGAACTCATCTGCTCGACCACTCGTCGGGCTGGTTCCATGTACTCCTTTGGAACCAGCGATTCGAGCACGCCGGGCTCTTGGAATGACTTGAAGAGCGGTGCAGATTTCTCAAGGTAGGCGAGGGCCTCCTTGTGAGACATGGAGTCGAGATTCCCTGGGATCATCGCCTCCTCGAGCGCTGCTGCGGACTTCATCAGTTCTGATTCGCGCAGTGCGGACTCGGAGATCGTCACGCGATCCGACGCGTCAACGCGAGCGGCTCCGAGTGCAATCACCCCCATCACGAGCGGTGCTGTTATCCACAGCGAGCGTGTGCGTACTTTCATGGTTCCCCCAAAGAAATGAGTCGTATCGCCGAACTGTCATCGAAGCACGTTGAACTTGAACTCGCAACTGTTACCTTAAGTAGC
>DORQ01000215.1:3561-3700 GCA_003514205.1 Acidimicrobiaceae bacterium | reverse complement strand
TGAGTTCGCTGGTGGAATCGACTCAGGTGGTGATCTCCACCGTCGGGCCGTACGCGAAGTACGGCTCAGTGTTGGTGGAGGCTGCTGCAAAAGCCGGTACTGACTATTGCGATCTCACTGGGGAACCGCAATGGATGTC
>DORQ01000215.1:0-3283 GCA_003514205.1 Acidimicrobiaceae bacterium | reverse complement strand
GAAGAACCGTGCACGCAGATCGAGATGCGGGTGAAGACCCTGAAGGGCGGCGCCAGCGGCGGCACGATCGCCAGCGGGTTGAACGTGGTTGCCGAGGCAGCAGCTGACCCTTCATTGCGAAAGGTGTTGGCTAACCCCTACGCACTCGCGCCTGCTGAGCACCGCTTTGGCGTAGACCAACCAAACGTCACATTGCCGAAACGGGATGCGGCCTCGGGAGGCTGGGTTGCGCCATTCGTGATGGCATCGGTCAACACCAAGATCGTGCATCGTACCAACGCACTCCTTGGCCACCGGTGGGGGAGAGAGTTCCGATACGACGAAGCCATGATGACGGGTTCCGGTCCGCTGGGTGCCATCAAGTCGGGTGGCATGGTGGGTGGGTTAGGCGCTGGCATGGCACTGGTGGCGATCGGGCCAGTTCGAAGACTGCTTGAAAAGCGGGTGCTTCCCAAGCCGGGCGAAGGCCCAAGCCCCGAAGCGCAGCAGGCAGGATCGTTCGACCTCCGGTTCTACGGCACGACTGGGGCCGGCCAACGCGTGACCACCAAGGTCACTGGCGACGCTGATCCTGGCTATGGGTCTACGGCGAAGATGCTGGGAGAGGCGGCGCTCTGTCTGCTCGGGACTGATCGGAGCGATGTCGCTGGTGGGTTCTGGACCCCTGCGAGCGCGCTGGGTGAAAATCTCGTGGAGCAACTGAAGGAGTACGCGGGGCTGACCTTCGAGGTGGTGTAGTGATGCAGTGATGCTATGATGCGGTGATGCGAACGACGATCGACATTCCCGAGGACCTGCACGAGCTCGCACGACAGCTGGCATATGAGTCGAATACGTCGATGAGCCGCGTGATCACCAACCTCATCAGACGGGGTCTGCCAGAGGTGCCGACGAGCCTTGGGGTGTCGAGTCGGGGAATGCCCCATGTGGCTGTGGGCCGTGAGGTCTCGGCGAACGATGTCCGTGACTTGGAAGACGAGGGATGAACACAGTTCTCGCTGATGGCAACCTCCTCGTAGCGCTGGTTGTGTCTGAACACGTCCATCACATGGAGGCGAGCAAGTGGTTCGAGAGTTCGGATACGAGACTGGCGACCTGTCCGATCACCGAAGGAACCCTTCTGCGGTTCCTGATTCGAGAGGGGCAAACTGCTGATCAGGCGCTCGGAGTTCTCAACGCCATTCGCTCTCAAGAGTGGCATGAGTTCTGGCCCGACGAACTTGCGTATGACCAATCGATGCTCAAAGGAGTGATTGGGCACCGTCAGGTGACGGACGCCTATCTCGTTGCTCTCGCTCGGAATCGCAATGGCCAGTTGGCAACCTTCGATCGAGGTCTGCACCTCTTGCACGGCGAGCCAGTTATCTGGCTCAAGGGGTAGGTGCACCGAGTTGATGACTCGCTGAGGCGTGCCCAGTATTCGGTCCTTACCATGTTGGCCATGTTGTCCGTGCCGCCCAGCGGGGTTGCCAGCCTGCGGTTTCAGGTGAGGCGGAGGGCTTGGGATGGGTCGATTCGGCTTGCTTTGTGGGCGGGGAGTAGTCCGGCGAGGATGCCGAGTAGGGCTGCGGCGGTGGGGATGGCTGCGAGGTGCCAGGGTTCGAGGATGGTGGTCCATCCGTTGCGTTTTGAGAGTGTGAGCGCGATGAGGAGTCCGAACATCTCGCCGATTGTTGCTGCGAACGCGGAGGTGAGGAGTGTTTCGGTGATGACTTGGTAGCGGAGGTGTTTAGGTTTTGCTCCGATTGCCCTGCGGAGCCCGAATTCGTTGTTGCGTTCGGTGACTCCGTTGTAGGCGGCTGAGGCTATGGAGATGGCTCCGACGAGTGCTGAGAGGGCAGCCATTGCGTAGACGAGGGATTGGATGTTGCCCTCGACTCGTTTGCGGAACTGGTTTGGGTCGGGTGGGACATCGACCACGTAGGGGTCCAAGCGTTCTGGTGCGAGAACGAGGGGGATTGCGTCACCCACGTTTCTTGCGGATCCGCCTGCGGTTTCGACGATCATGGAGTAGTCGGTTGGTTCGTATTGGCGGAGTCGTTCTGCTGTGGTGCGGGGGATAATGACTGCGCTGTCAGTTTGGGTAAGCCGTTGGGGTGATCGCAGTATCCCGGCAACCTCGAATGCTAAACCGTCGATCATGATCAGATCCGGTTCGGTAGTTGTTACCTGGTTTTCGCTGATTCCGAGGCGGGTTGCGAGTGATTGCCCGATGTAGGCAATGGTGGCGGTGCTGTGGAATGCTGCGGGAACTCTGTGTCCGAGGATCTCGGCGTCAGTGGCGTCGAGTACTGAGTTGTCTATCCCAATGACAGAGGCTTCTATGCCAGCGGTTGGTGAGCTGTTGGTCGCGGCGACAGTGGACTTCGTTGTTGACTCGACTACCACTCCGCCAGCGCGAACTCCGGGGATGGTTTTCAGTCGTGCTTCGGCGTCGGCTGGGAAGACAGCTTTGTCTGGTGGGATTGCTTTGGTGGGCGAAACCCTGACGCTGGTTGCCCGGAGCGCGTCGAACTCGTCAGAGACTTGGTTAGCCACTGATGCCGAGATTGTCAGCACAGAAATGATTGCGGCTGCTGCAACGAACACCGCGAGCCCAGATGCGAGGCTCCGAAGTTGGTTAGCTCGAAGCGCGGCGAGCGACTCGCCCCAGACGTCGCGTGGGCGAAACCGTGTGCGGCCAAGAGGTTCACCGGGGTTGTTGGGTTCGATTGGTTGCAGTTCTATCGCGTCGGTCATTGCGGCGCGGCGGTGGAGATTTCGGACTGGGAGGTTTGGGTTGCGGAGTCGGTGAGTCGGCCGTCGTTCATGGTGAGCTGGCGATCGAAACGCGCCGCTACGGATTGGTCGTGGGTGATCACGACCAGGGTTGTGCCATCGGTGGTGGTGGAGAGCAGCTGGTCGATGATCTGCGTGCTGTTGGTGCTGTCGAGGTTGCCGGTCGGCTCATCCGCGAGGAGGAGTTTGGGGCGCGTGACGAGCGCTCGGGCTATTGCGACGCGTTGGGATTCACCTCCGGAGAGTTCGTTACAGCGATGCCTGGCCCGGTGGGTGAGCCCAACTTGTGCGAGTGCGCGTGCGACGAGGTCTTGGCGTTGTGTTTGGTTGAGGTTTGTTGGCGAGTAGAGCAGCGGCAGCTCTACGTTTGCTGCGACTTGGCGTTGTGCCATGAGGTGGAACGATTGAAAGATGAATCCAATGAGAGTTCCACGAACGTCGCAGCGGGGATTCTCGCTCATGTTCGCGACTTCGAGACCGTTGAGCCGCTAATGGCCGTTGGGCG
>DORQ01000212.1:9121-11569 GCA_003514205.1 Acidimicrobiaceae bacterium | reverse complement strand
CGAACCGCAGGATGCACCGAGTACCGGAACCGATATGGAAAGCCCAAGCGCGTCACCTACTTCCAGATGCGAGTGGACTCTGGCCGCTTCTGCAGCAACGCTGAAGTGGAAGCCCTGATATGGCTGCCACTACGCCATGCAGTCACGACCCTGAGCTATCAGGTTGACCGAGAACTGTTGACTGCCCTCTAGCCAGCGAGGCATGGCAACGCTGGAGCAACCTGTGGCGATGGCGAGAACAGCCCTAGCGATGCTGGGCAAGATGAGATTCCGCCAATTCCGGCGGATCCCAACTCAGGAGGATGTTCTCCCGTTCGGCGTCACGAACAACTCGCTCGCGGTTCCGCCGAAACTGCGGGTCGTGAGGCGGAAGCAGCATCAGTCGTGCATGCATTCTCCCGCGGAACTCCTCAACGACTCGCTGGTCGCCAAAGTCTGAGCGCAGATCCCAGTGAGGGGCCACGGGGCCCAAATACACCACTGTCACATGAGCCTGGGGCGGCTCGGTATGGGTTTCTTCTACGTCTGACATTGGGTCTCCTCACTCAGGACTGCCAACTCTCGAACCCGTCACAGGAATTCGGGTCGGCGGAACACGACAGTGTAGCTCTCAGCCGCCGCGCCGCCCCAGCACGATCTCAACCGATTGCTCCTCGCCGTCTCGCTCAAAGGCAATGGTGACCCGGTCGTCGGGTTTGTGCTTCGCCAGGATCCGCCCAACATCTTCTTTGGTCTCAACTGCCTCGTCGCCAATTGATGTCAGGATGTCGCCAGGAATAATCGAACCGCGATCGGCCCCGGAGCCGGCCTGAACCCTCGCCACGAATGCTCCGTGTTCGACATCCACCTTGAATTGATCCAACACGTCAGCCGGTTGATCGCCCACATCGGTGGTGACTACGCCCAGAAAGGCACCGTCTCCGTCCACTGGCGCCTCGCCGTTGAGGATCTTCTGCATGAGTGGCTTCAAAGAATCGATCGCCAACGCGAATCCAAGACTTTGCGAGTTCGCGATGATCGCCGTGTTGACACCCACCACGCGGCCTTCAGCATTCAGCAGCGGCCCTCCCGAGTTTCCAAGGTTGATCGCTGCGTCGGTTTGAATGAGCTGATCGAGATGCTCACCTTCAGCATCAAGTTCTCGATTCAAGGCAGAGACAATCCCCTTTGTCACGCTCGGATCGCCGCCAAGGTTCAGCGCGTTGCCGATAGCGACCACATCGTCGCCAACTTGAAGAGTTGAGGAGTCGCCCAATTCCGCCGGCACTGACTCGCGAGGCTCCTTCGGCCTCACGAGCGCAACATCGCGTTCGGGAAAGCTCCCAACGAGCACGGCTGGGCGGAGATCCCCATTCGAGAACTCGATTTCGATCTCCGTTGCCGCATTGATGACATGCGCGTTGGTGAGCACAGTTCCCTGCTCATCGACCACGATCCCTGACCCAGTGCCGGCCGCCAAACCGGGGTCTGTGCGAATCGTCACGACGGAGGGACGTACCTTCTCAAGGAGCGTACGGATATCAAGGGCAGATCCCGAAGGGCTCACCGTGCGGCCCGCAGTAGAGGTGGTCGCAGACGACTGGTCTGAGGACTTCGAATTCCACAGAACTGCGGCGATACCGCCGCCCACAATCGTGGCCACAAGAGCCCCAATTGCTGCGCCAACCACGAGCATCCGCCATCCAGTTGTGACTCCCGACCCTCCAGGGGCACCCGATCTAGCGGCTCCCGACGAGGCCGCAGTCTGATGTGGTGAATCTGGTAGCGGCCCAAACCGCACACCCTGTTGGTCGGAGGAGGTCGACGGTGTCAACGCAGGGAGAAAGTACTGCGGATTCGAGGGCGGTGGAGGAAATCCTCCTAGCGGAATGGAGGCCGAACTCGGTGGCTGGGACCCAACGGCCCCATCCCGCTCCGACTGATCTACTCCGTCCGCCATGGACTGGGTCACGCTCTCGACTCCTTTGTCCGATCACCACGATGATGCCAACAGCTCGTTGGAACCAGTACCGCCGAGGGTGTCTCGGCATCAGGTCCGCGTGTTGGCTCTCTCAGTATGGACTGAATTCGTCACGCCCGTGACCGATCGGAGTTCTTCCCTGAGAGCCGCTTCAGCTCCACGGCCGAAACTGAGACCCATCTCAGAACAAAAGTTTGCGGATTGCTCAACTCAGAACATGCTGTTCCCGACGACGACTGGGCAGAACTCCCGCAAGCCCACGAGGAGACAGAAATGATAAACGCAACCCCCGAAGCAAACTGGATGAACCAAGGCAATTGCGCTGATCGCGATCCGTCCACCTTCTTTCCCTCCGACGGAGTGGGAGTTGAGATCGCACGAAGGATCTGCGCCGACTGCAAGGTGAAAACCACCTGCATGGAATACGCGCTCAAGCACCACATCGATCACGGCGTGTGGGGCGGAACTTCTGAACGAGAGCGCCGCCG
>DORQ01000212.1:6943-8869 GCA_003514205.1 Acidimicrobiaceae bacterium | reverse complement strand
CTCGACTGGCTCTGCGAACCACTCAACAGAGCGCCAGACTGCGCGGGCGGGCCGGTCGAAATGACCCGCCAGCCCCCGTAGTCTGAGGTCGCTAGCTGTCTGGGTGACTAGCTCTTGGAATCGGAGTCAGGCTCTGACTCCGCAGCGCCCTCTTTCAATCCGGTCTTGAACTCTTTCTGGGCTTGGCCCAATGATCGAGCAAGCTTAGGGATCTGCGAACCCCCGAAGAGCACAAGCACAATGAGTACGATAACTATCCAGTCGGCACCTTGAGGCATGGATTCAGCCTAGCCCCCACAACGCCAACAATGGCACGCGACCCGCGGGAAGTCCTCGTGTGGAACAATCGAAGGCGATGACCTCGCTGGACCGAGCACCGCTCCGGGCACGCCGACAGCGCCTGAGCGCCGAGGCTCAAGTACGGGCATCGGCGGCCTGCCGTCAACACCTTCAAACGCTCACGGGATGGGCTGGCTTCAGACTTGTCGGAGCCTACGCTGCCTTCGATGGCGAGCTCGATCCCTCAGGCTTTCAGGCGCCGGGTCAACGTTGGTTCCTGCCAGTATTGAGCGGGAACTCGCTCCTGTTCCGGCCCGACGAAGGAGCATCCCTGCCGAACAAATTCGGGATCATGGAGCCGATCACCGCCCAGGCCTCACATGCCATCACCGACTCCGAGGCCGACACCCCAGGCGATGCTGACCTCGATGTATGGACCGAGCATTCAGGAAAACAACCCAGCGCGCCCGGTGCCATTTCACCCTCCAGCTTGGACCTCCTCCTGGTGCCCGGCGTTGCATTCGGACTCAATGGTCATCGACTCGGAATGGGGGCTGGTTACTACGACCGAGCGCTGAGCTTCATGTTGAAACCACACTCAGACCCCAAGCCACTCCTCGTCGGTATCTGCCATGACTTCCAACTCTTCGAGTCAGTGCCGCCACAACCCTGGGACGTCCCGGTGCACTTCGTGTGCACTCCGACGGCGCTCTATCCCTGTTCAGATTTCGTCGACGGTTGACAACCAACGCTTGCGTTGAGGACCACCAATTCGGGTCAAGCGCACCGCGGTACCGGCGGAGTTGAACTGGCGATCAGGCAGTGGCGATTCGAGAGGCCTCTGCGGCCCGTGCAAGCGCTCGTTGACGCCGAATTCGACGGCGCTCTCGTTCACTCAGACCACCCCAGATGCCAAACTTCTCGCCATTGGCCAACGCATACTCAAGGCAGTCCTCGCGGACAGTGCATCCTTGACAGACAGCTTTTGCTTCCTTGGTGGAAGCGCCACGCTCTGGAAAGAACAGGTCAGGATCGACGCCGAGGCAGTTGGCAAGATTTTGCCAACTGTTCAACTCGTCATCTTCGATCATGATTTCCGCCATACGACCTGCCCAGATGAATTACATGCGTGTAGTTGCATCATTGTATGAATTCAAAGAAAACGCAAATATTGCACCGAAAATACGCGGGTCACGCTCCTCGCAACAGGCTGCGGCGTTGCTCGATGAAATCCACGAGCACGAAGTCGCCGAGCGTCTCAGGCGAGGTAAAGAACGCTCGACCACGATTGAGTTCGGTCATTCGCTCCACAAAGTGCTGAAGTCCCGGATCGGCATCGAGCATGAACGTGTTGATCCGAATACGTTCTTTGGTGCAGCGGCTTACCTCCAACAACGTGGCGTCCACCGTGGCGCGGACTGGCGGGTAGTGAAACTCCGGCTCGCCAAACTGATTGAGATGGGCAGTGGGCTCCCCGTCAGTGATCATGATGATCTGTTTCGTCCCTGACTGCGCAGCCAGCAACTTTCTCGCAAGCATGAAGCCGTGCGCCATGTTGGTCCCGTAGGCGAAATCCCAACTCACCCTCGGGATCTGGTCCGCAGTGAGCACCTGCGCTGTCTCGCTAAACCCGACAATGCCCAGGTA
>DORQ01000212.1:1164-6703 GCA_003514205.1 Acidimicrobiaceae bacterium | reverse complement strand
GTCGAGGACCGAACTGACTGTTCGGTCTGTTCGATCTCGAAGTCTCCTGGATCAAGTTGCACCTTGCTCCCAGATATCGATCCGGCAGGCATCGATCCCGGCGAAGCCTGGGAGGCTCGGCGCCGCACGGCGTTGCCAATGGTCCGATTGATATCAAGATTGAATGGATCACCAAACTCGTACGCCTTGGTCTGGTAGGTCCGTTCGTGACCGACGCCGATCGTGTCGATGTTGTGCCCGCCAAGCATGTCCGGCGACAGGCCCTTGAAGAGCTGAGCCAGCGCGTTCTTCCCGAGACGACGCATTCCCTCAGGCGTCAATTCCAAACCATCGTCACCTGACTGCACAATGCCCGACTCTTGCAGCATCGTCGACAGTTCGGAGAGCTTCCCCAACGAATCAGCGAACTCCTCACCAGCGAGTGCCCGGGCTCGATCGAGGTCAACCTCACTGAGCGCCCCTGGGTTCACTGTCCCTCGAAGCAACTGCTCGAGCTGGTCCAACTCGCCAAGTTCATTCATCATTTCGAGGGCTGAGGAGAAATCCAGCGGGTCGGCGCCGCTGAACTCGTAGCTTCGCTGCCACCCTGCGTCAGGGAACAATCCGCGAAGATTCTGGCCGAGTTGGTCCAACTGCCATTGCAGGTCAAGATCGCCAAAGAGTCCCGATGAAAGCTCTCCAAGCAATGCACGCTGTTCAGGGGTCATGGAGTTCATCAGCGCCTGCATTGCGGCCATTCGTTGGGCCATCGCTTCGAGCAACTCATCGAGGTTGGAAGGGTTCTCTGGGAACATGTCGCCGAACTCCGCCATGAAATCCTCAAACGCGGGCTCCTCCCCACGGGCTCGCGCTTCGAGCATTTCATTTAACGCCGCTAGCATGCTGGTGATTCGGGCGAGGTCCTCTGGCGTTGTTGCCGACAGTGACTCACCGATTGAATCAACCACCTGTTGCATCAATTGCTCGCGGAGTCGTCCAACAAGTTCCTCAAACTGCTGCTGGGCCTCTGAGGACACAAACTCGTACTTCTCCAACCCCCGAACGCGACCGGCCACATCGTCTGGAAGGAGGTCGAGTTCGAGGTTGTGATCCGTTGCTGTCTGCTCAGCGAGTTCCTTGTGCCGTTCATTTCCACCGAGATCCGCTCGCTCAACAAGATCGGCCAAACTTGATCGCTCCTTGGCCACCACCTCCTTCAGTCCATCGGAGATCTCCTGGAACACTCCACCCAACGCCGAGTTCGCCAGTCGTTCTTCCCGCTCCGCCCGCAATCGTTCAAGCAACTCACGAAGCCCCTTGACGCGCTCCCCGTTTCGATCCTCAAACCCTTCCTGCATCAGCCGGCGAAGTGCCGCGTTGGGGTCGCCGTGGTAGAGCAGGTCGTCGGTCGCCTCCTTCAGGAGATCAAAGGCGTCCATCTCAAAGGGGCGCTGGGTTCCATCCCAGGCGGAGTATTGGAATCTGCGTTGAAAGGTCATGGGGTGTCTCCAATGCTGGCGTCCAACCTCGCTGTATCCAACCTCGCTGTATCCAACCTCGCTGTGCCCAACCTCGCTGTGCCTCCAAGGAGCGACCCGAACCACTTCCCGCTGTCCTTGATCACTCGACGCTGCGTCTCGTAGTCCACGTATACCAGTCCGAAACGCGGCCGATACCCAAAGGTCCACTCGAAATTGTCCATCAACGACCAGCAGAAGTACCCCGAAACCGGTACACCTCGACGCTGCGCCGCGGCCACCTCAGCGAGGTGCCGCTCGTAGTAGCGGATACGTACCTGGTCGTGCACAGACTCCTGGGGGCCATCCTCAGAGGAGTGATCCGCGTCAACCACCTTGGCGTCGCCTGGTTGCCGGTTGACGAGTCGATCGTCAAAGGAAGCCCCGCCTTCAGTCACCACGACTTCGGGGAAGGCTCCATAGGAGTGAACTCGGTCAAGCACCATTCCAAGTCCCTCGGGGCGAATCTCCCACCCAAGGGAGGTAACTCCCAACTCGGGATTTCGTCCAAAGAGAGGAATCGTCCAGAGCCCAGGGACCGGGAGCCACGGTGTTCGCAACCGCGTGTAGTACTGCACACCGAGGAAATCGAGATCCGCCTGAAGTTCCTGAGTGCAGGGTCCTCGACGGGCGAGGGAACTCAACATGGTTGGGAGCTTTGCCGGGTAGCCACGGCCGGCGGTTGGTTCGAGGAAGATCCCATTGATCAGCGCATCCGCGTTGGTTTCGGCGATCCTCGACAGTGGACCGGATCCCGAGGCCAACACCGGCGAGAGGTAGTGGGTGGAGCCAACCACTGGCGATCGGCGCGCATGGGCCCGGATTGCCTCGGCCCCTCTTGCAGTGCACTGGTGGACATGATGAACCGAGTCGCAGAAGGATTTCAGACCACGTCGACCGGGCGCATGAACGCCAAGTAGGTACCCGAGCACGGTAAAGCTCAAGGGTTCGTTGAAGAGCATCCAGCGCGACACCCTGTCTCCAAGTGCATCCACCACGACCGTGACGTACTCGACGAACCAGCTGACCACCTCTGGGTTGGTCCATCCACCCCGAGCCTCAAGCGCTGCTGGCAGGTCCCAGTGATACAACGTCACCCAGGGCTCAATTCCCGCCGCAAGGCAACTATCCACGACCCGCGAGTAGTACTCGATGCCTACTTCGTTGCAGGGTCCGATACCGCCGGGAATCACTCTTGGCCAGGAGATACTGAATCGGTACGCCGTGAATCCCATCGCTGCGACAAGCGCAATGTCTTCCTCAACTCGGTCGTAGCTGTCCGTCGCTACATCGCCGGTGGCATTGTCCTTAATCCGCGGTATACCAAACGGTCCCCGCCCGTGGGTGAACTCGTCCCAGATGGAAGGGCCCTTGCCGTCGCGGTCCCAAGCGCCTTCGATCTGGTAGGCAGCCGTCGCCACTCCCCAGGCGAACTCGGTTCCAAACTGGGCTCGGGAGATCATCGTCATCGCGCCCGATACTGCGCTTTGGAACCTCGACCGTCTTTATTCAAACGTTTGGAGCAGTGCAGGCCATCAAGAATGAACTCAACAGCACTCGCGAGTGCGGCAGGAGTTGAGTTCTCCCCAACCAAGGTTGTGGCGACCTTCTGCAGCGCCGGGATGCTCCCAGCTAGGGCGCACAACTCTGAAGACGGCACATCTTCTCCGACTGCCACAGGATCACGACCGTCAAACGCATCGACCACCTCCGCCAGCATCGACGCGTCCACGCGCTCCCGGAAGACAGTCAGTACGGCGCCTCTGATCAAGTTCTCGATAATCTGGCCGCCTTTACCTTCTTCGAAGGTGTCGATCTCGACCTTGCCAGCCGTCGATGCTACGAGCGACGCAAGGTCTGAGATCCGCGGTACGGCCAGCGCCTCACCAGATCGGAGGCAGCGGCGAACGGCAGCCGCAATCATCGTTTCGTGATTCGAGATGGACAGGCGCACCGAGACGCCCGAGCGCTGGGAGATCTGCGAGCTCTGACGAGCAAGGTGGCTCATCGTTGCAACGACTTCTGTCATGAACTCGGGGACATCAATCTCGACGAGGTCTGAGGGAAAGGCGAGCGACTCCTGCAAAAGGATCTCGCATTCCGTTTCAATGTCCAACGGATAGTGCGTCCGAATCTGTGAGCCGAATCGGTCCTTCAGCGGAGTAATCAACCGGCCTCGATTGGTGTAGTCCTCGGGGTTCGCCGTGGCAATCAACATCACGTCGAGCGGAAGGCGAACGGTAAAGCCGCGAATCTGAATGTCACGCTCCTCAAGGACATTGAGCAATCCGACCTGAATTCGTTCAGCAAGATCGGGGAGTTCGTTGATCGCGAAAATCCCCCGATTCGTCCGAGGAACTAGTCCGAAATGAAGTGTCAATTCATCTGAGAGGTAACGACCCTCCGCGATCTTGATTGGATCGACTTCCCCAATGAGGTCAGCAATCGTCGTATCGGGAGTTGCGAGCTTCTCGCCATATCGGCGGTCACGATGAACCCAACTAATCGCCGTCTCATTGCCGTACTCCGCAAGCAAGTCTTGGGCGTATTTGGAAATCGGGGCGAACGGATCGTCATGCACCTCGGAACCAGCGACGATCGGCATCCACTCATCAAGCAATCCCACTAAACCTCGGGCGAGGCGCGTCTTCGCCTGCCCTCGCTCGCCGAGGAGCACAACATCGTGGCCCGCTAGGATCGCCGTCTCGAGCTGGGGAATGACGGTGTCTTCGTAGCCCAATACTGCAGGAACCAGTGCTTCGCCGGCGGCAATTCTGGCCACTGCGTTCTCTCGAAGTTCGGTCTTCAAGGACCGAGAACTCCATCCACTCTCAATCAGTTGACCTAGCGTTGCTGCACGTTCCATCTGCGAACGATACAGGTACTCGACATTGGGGCGGGCAACATGGCAACCAGCCCTGATGGATTCGCTTGAAGTGAAGCTACTACCCGGACAGGAATATCCAGTACGATCCCTGCCCATGAACCACGACAAGTCCGCTGTGAGAACAGCACGAGTATCTACGGCGATCGCTCTCGCAACACTTGGTACCTTCCTCTGGGTTGGAGCCACCACTGCCTCGGCCACGCCGAGGCAGGACACCACTACGAGCACTACACCCGAAACAACGACAACCACCACTATCGTCGCGCCAGCGCCGACCACGACTGTCGCGCCGGCCCCAGCACCCACGCCGACAGCGCTGCCGCTCACCGGGGAAGTTCTGAGTGAGAAGAGCACTGGAGCCGAAGTCTTTTTGATGCAGATTCGACTCACCGAACGCGGGTACTGGCTCTCCGATTCCCCCGGCTTTTTTGGGGCCTCGACACGCCACGGCCTCACCGCATTCCAGAAGTTCATGGGGCTTCCTCGTTCTGGAAAGCTCGACGCCGCAACGCGATTCGTACTCGGAGCGACGCGGGACCGCGCAACTCCGATGTCGAACAAATCAGGTCGCTATGTTGAAGTCGATCTTGGTCGGCAGGTGCTGATCGTGTCCGAGAACAACGCGGTTCTGTGGGTGTTTGACATCTCTTCGGGCAAGAAGAGCACCCCCACTCCTCGCGGTACCTTCCGAGTGCAACGTCAGATCAACGGTCAGCGAATCTCCAAGCTTGGCCAGCTGTGGCGACCCAAGTACTTCACGGGCGGGTACGCCCTCCACGGTTCGCCCAGCGTTCCAACAACCGCTGCAAGCCACGGGTGTGTTCGGATGACAAATCAAGAGATCAATTTCATCTGGGACGCCAACCTCATCCCGATTGGGACGCCAATTACTCTGAGCTAGTGAAGCGCTCCCCCACCGATCACGGTGCAGGGCATCTCGGCGCTTAGGTAATTCTACCGTTGACAACACAGCTCGCTGAGCGACTAGCGTCTGCAGCAGCGGTCGACACTCGGCCCGGGCGAATATTGGAGGAACCTTATGCGCGCTCGACGTGCGATAGCTCCTGTTCTTGGCTTGTTGGCGCTCGTCGCCACCGCGTGCCCAGAACAACCAGGAGGTGGTGGCACAACCACCACAACGACAACGACAACGACA
>DORQ01000212.1:497-1042 GCA_003514205.1 Acidimicrobiaceae bacterium | reverse complement strand
ACAACGACAACTACAACTTCAACCACCACCACAACCACGCTCGCCGATGTTGATGGCGACGGCTATACAACGGGCGCCGATTGCGACGACAACAATCCTGCAATCAACCCCGGCGTAACTGTCGACAGCATCGGCGACGGCGTTGATAGCAACTGTGACGGCCAAGACGGCATTGCGACCAACACGGTCTTCGTGAGCGTCAATACCGGTTCCGACACATCAACCTGCGGCGACATCTCTGCACCGTGCGCCTCGGTCAATCAGGGCCAGGCGCGTGCCGTAGCACTCGGACGCACCCAGGTTCAGGTAGCTGAGGGCTTCTATGGTCCCTTCGAACTACTGGGTGGCCTCGAGGTCGGCGGACACTACAAGTCCTCTACCTGGGCGAAGGCTGGCGCGGGCAACTCTGTTGTCACTGCTGCTTTCGATCCATCGGCACTGGCTCCAGTTGGAGTCAAGGCCAACGGCATCTCCGTAGCGACCAAACTCGCTGATTTCGTGATCAATGGAACTACGGCAGGTGCGGGGCAGGCCTCCTACGGAGT
>DORQ01000212.1:0-322 GCA_003514205.1 Acidimicrobiaceae bacterium | reverse complement strand
GGAGCAGGCGGCGCAGGGTCCCCAGGAGCTCCGCCATCGGCATTCCCTGCGATCGCAGGATTCCCAGGTGGAAATGGCTTCGAGCCTTCCGGCACCTACAACAACACTGACTCTGGTCAAGGCGGACTCGGAATGGGCGGCGGCGGCAAGGGTGGCAACGGCGGCGTCGTTGACGCTTCGACCTCCGTGTTCGGCAACCATGACGCACAGCCAGGCCAAGGCGGCGCTAACGGAACTGGCGGCGCTGCCGGCGGCACAGGCGGCAGCCCCGACACCTCCGCTCTCATCGGCTGCGGAAGCAATGGTCTGCCAACACCCGGTG
>DORQ01000055.1:6627-7899 GCA_003514205.1 Acidimicrobiaceae bacterium | reverse complement strand
GGCAGCGCTAGCGGCGCGGCCTGTCCCCGGCGGGTCACAGTGTGAGCTAGCTCTGGTTAGCCAGGAGGCGGGAGTTCTGACTCCTGGCAACCATTGACGACATCAACGCGATTGAAGCGGTCGCGGGTCCACTGTGCCAGTGCTTGCCATGAGGCGTCGATGACGTTGACGTGACCCATGCCGGGGTACACCCATCGCTGTGCGTTCTCGCCACGGCCACAAACTCGCTCCTTCTGCACTGCGCTGAACTGCACTGGGACAGTGGCATCTGCGTCTCCGTGGACCAGAAGTAGTGGACCAACGCCGGGGGCCATGGCGGGCTCGAAGGATGTCAGAATCGACCGGAACGGCTCAGTTTCGTCAACATGGTTGATCACCAGTTGATCCCGAGGCCGAGCAAAGAACTGTCGATCGACGTTGTTGGCGCAGGCAACCTCCACCATGAAGGTGGCCTCCCGTGCCGCCGCTGGTGTCAGAACCTGATCAAGATTGGCTGCTGGGAAGTTTCCGGCTATGCCGGTGAGGGTCATGATCGCAAAGGCCTTATTTGGGAGCGCCTCGACCACAGCTCGCATCGACGCTGCAATGTTCGCTGGCGGAGCGATGGCCACAGTGCCGACGACTTCCCAGTCCATCAATCGAGTAGCAGCAAGTTGCCGCGCCCAGACAGCGGCATGACCACCCTGGCTATGGCCCCAGATACCGATTCGGTGGCTCAACGTGGTGTTTGGGAGTTGCTCCGAAGCATGTGCGATGTCGAGCATTGCTCTCCCTGCCGCCGGCCCGTCGAGGTAGGCATGTGCGCCAGGCATTCCAAGGCCCAAGTAATCAGTTGCCGCGACCACGAATCCTTCCGCTACAAGGGGCTCGGGCAGCGGGGGGTATGCAAGCGTTGCCGAAGGCGCGCAGATGTCGGCGGCCCCGGTGGTTCCGTGGCCCCACAGCAGGAGCGGCCAACCGCCGGGGGGAATGGCTGCGGTGGGAATCGTGACCAGGCCTGACACAAGGCTTGGAAGGTCGAGGCCATTCGTTGAGGTGTAGAGCACTCGGTAGCGTGTTGCTTCAGGTGAATCGTGGTCTACGAGGTGCTGGAAGCGCACAAGGGCACCGGGCTCAGGCCATGGGGAGTCAACCGGGGCACGCAACGAGATCTCGTCGAATACCTCAACAGGAGCTGGGGGCCGAGCGGTCTGAGGTGCATCAGGCTCACTGTCAGGAGTTGTAGCGACGGTGGTGGTGGCGCCAGGCGCAGTGGAACCCGGAGCAGTGGAA
>DORQ01000055.1:338-6491 GCA_003514205.1 Acidimicrobiaceae bacterium | reverse complement strand
TGGAACCCGGAGCAGTGGAACCCGCAGCAGTGGAACCCGCAGCAGTGGAACCCGGAGCGGTGGACTCAGGGGCTGTCGAACCTGCTGCTGTCGAACTGGGTCGCGTCGACTGACTGCACCCAAGGAGAACCGCCAAGATGAGCAGCACAGCCGGGAGGTGGGTGCGTTCTGGCGGTCCAGGCGCCCGATTGTATGGAGCGGACTTCCTCATTCTGTGCTGGCCATGGGTCGCTTCCTATTGGGTGAGTCCCATGGGATTCACTGCTGGGATCGACCCGGAGTTCCAGATGGCTTGTGCCGTCTGGCGCATCAGCATGGCAAGTAGTTCCCGGCCCTCCGGGGCGAGACCGTCGTGGTACGGCTGGAGCGCGGAATTATTGGTCGACTCTTCGATGTGCGCATGCAGTTGATTTCCTAAGCTCGTGCAACTGCCATCGGCATGAAGCATCTTGCGCTCAACGAGGGCTGACTGTGCTCGATCCCATTCCTCATGTGTCCAGGCTCGTGCGCCCGTGATGAGGGTTCGCTGTTCCTCGATAGGTTCGGTTGAGGTGCTCGATCCGATTCGAAGCAGATGAGATTCCAGGCCGCCGATCTCGTGCGCTACCAGTGCGGCAACGTGGCAATCGCCACGGTGCTCTCGGAGAATCGTGGTGGCCATCCATAGCCGCTCGAGCGGCAATGAGCGGGCCGCTAATGCAGCGTTGCACGCAGCGAGTGGTTTGCCCTCACAGCGTGCCGCCCGAGCAGCAGATTCAAGCAATGGCAGGAATCTCGTCACCTCCGATTCAAGACCGGGGCAGAGCTCGGCGAGGGCCGCGGCCGCACCACTGGCCCTGGCTTCGATCACCTCCTCAGGGGACGCGAAATTCCATGCATCTGGAAGGGCACGCCGCACGAGTTTGGGTGCGAAGTTGTAGAAAGTTGCTTCCGCCAATGCCGGGGAACACTGCCCCAGTGGAGCCGACCGGCTGGCGAAATAGCCCATCCAGAACCCGCGGAGGCCCAGGTCTGCCAGCGCATCAGCAGATCGCTTGTGGAAGTAGGTGACGGCGTGAATTGGCTCGATCAGACGGTGGAGGCGAAGCGCCTCGGGCGTGGTTGGTTGCGGCATCTGCTCAGTCTTCCAGCAATTGCGGCCGCCCGAGGTCTGGCCGTCGTCGGAGGTCGGCTCCGGCCAAAGGTCCGGTGTGAGCCTGGCCTGATTCCAGTCGGATACAGTCCACGGATGGAACTTCGTCTCGATGGAAAAGTTGCCCTGATCACCGGAGCCTCAAAGGGGATTGGCAAGGCGATCGCAGCCAGCTACGCAGCTGCGGGAGCTCAGGTCATGATCTCGAGCCGTAAGGAGGAGGCGCTTGAGGCGGCCCGGCGCGAGATGCAGGGTGAGGTAGAGATCTTCGCCGCGAATGCCGGGGATCTGGACTCAGCTCAAGCCTGTGTCAATGCAACTGTGGAACGCTTTGGTGGAATTGACATCTTGGTCAACAACGCCGCCACGAACCCGTACATGGGGAGGACGATCGACATTGATCCGAGCCGCCACGACAAGATCCACGAGGTCAACCTGAAAGCGCCGCTTTTCTGGTCGCAATTCGCATATCACGCTTCGCTGAAGGACCGTCCAGGAGCCTCCATCATCAACATTGCCTCAATTGGCGGACTCAGCGTGGAGACCTCAATTGGCAACTACAACGTGTCAAAAGCGGCGTTGTTGCATCTCACGCGGACCCTTGCGAAGGAGCTGGCGCCTGGCGTTCGAGTGAATTCAATTGCGCCTGGCCTCGTCAAGACCGACATGGCTCGGGCCTTGTGGGAAACCAATGAGGAAGCAGTTGCCCAGCACATCACCATGAAACGACTCGGCATTCCCGAAGACATTGCGAACGCTGCGCTCTTTCTCGCCTCCGATGCCGCATCGTGGATTTGTGGGCACTGCCTTGTGGTGGATGGCGGCATGCTGCTCTAGGGAAGCGGCTCGGTCCCGAGGTCGGGGGCTTTCCCCGATTCCGGATCGGCTGGAATTGCGCCCACAATGCCGCATGCAGTTGGGCCTCGACGCTGAGCAGACCGAAACGCTTGCTCGAACCTTCGATGGTGCGGGGGCTCAGCTTCTCGGTCTCCACGCGAGTCTGAGCGTCAACGCTCAGGAGGCGTGGTGGATCGGTCAAGATGCCAACCAGTTCCGCTCAGAGTGGACCCGCACTGGGGCGGTGCTGACCCAAGTCGCTCAGCAACTGCAGACGACCTCGTTGTTGTTGCGCGCACAGGCCGATGCTCAGCGGCAGTGCAGTTCAGCAGTGACGCTGTTCGGCGGTTCCCCGCTGACCGCGTCGCCGCAGGTGCGGGCAGTCGATCTGGTTTCTATTGGAGCAGTGGGCGGAGTCTCGGTGGTGGGGGCTGCGGAGTTGCGCTACCGGGTCGAAACGCTATCGAACGGTGAGCTCCGAATCGGACGTATCGCGTCGCTTGGTGGCGGGGTAGGCGCCGTACTTGGCCCCGCGAGTGCCTCGGCGCTCCTGATGGCGAAAGTGACCGAGACCTGGAGGATCCCAAGCGAAGATCTTGACAACTTCCTGCTCTCGCAGGTTCGGGGTCAGATTGATGAGACCAATGTTGGTTCCTTGGTGGCGGCCTCCTTGTTGAGCCTTAGCGGCACCGGGAATGGGGTCGTTGAAGCGCTTCGATACGAGGCGCCCGATCCTGAGGAGATTGGAGTTGGGCTCGGTGTCAATGAAAACGCCCGGATCAAGGCGGGTGCCATCGGTCTTGGCGTTGCCGTCAACGGATTTGCGGAGCTGAGCTACCGGCCTGATTCTGACGAAACAGTGCTGAGTGTCACAGATCGAGTTGCGTTAGCCGCAGCGGTTCCACTGCTTGGACTGGCCGGCGCGGCAGAAGTTGGATGTGCGGTGGTGCTCAATACCCGCGGGGATGCCATCAGACTCGAACTCTCGGGCTCTCAGAACCTCGACGGATCACTTGCAGTGGTCAACGCGGCGGTTGATCTTGCTGCGCCTGAGGTTCAGGCTGCTGGATCTAGGTTCCTCACTGAGGTCCGCAACGGCGTTGAGCCGGAAGCGGCGCTGAATCGGCTGCTGGTTGCGGCCATGCCGTATTCGATACTTCAGCGATCCCTCTTCGAGTCCGCCGGTTCATTCGAACGCAGTCTCGGTGTAGGGCCAGTTGGGGTCGGAGTGGATTGGGAACGCTATGAAGTCGTCGACGGGTAGGGCATCGGGCGCTGCATCCCTCGGGCTTTGTCCCTAGGCTTGTCGGAGTGCGGCTCTGCGGGGTTTCCCGAGCGGCGTTCGCTCGATGCTTGCAACAAACTCCACCTCCTTGGGAGCGCACCAGCGGGGGAGCGCGATGTTGACCTGGTCTCGCAGTTCCTCAAGCGATGGCGGGGAGTTGAGATCGGTCGGCACGATGATCGCGCAGACGCGTTCGCCCCATTCGGGATCTGGCCGACCCACCACAGCCACCTGTTGCACCCCAGGGTGGTTGAGTAGCGCCACTTCTACCGGCTCGGGCCACACGTTCTCACCGCCAGTGATGATGAGGTCGTCGGTGCGACCTGCAACTGCGAGGATGCCAGTGGAGGGATCAACTGAGCCAGCGTCGCCGGTGCGGTACCAGCCCTCGGAGTCTTTGGGATCGCTGCCATCGCGATAACAGCGAAGCATCGTTGGCCCCGACAGCCAGATCTCTCCCTCCGCGTTGATCCTCAGTCCGACGCCGTTGAGCGCTAGGCCGTTGTAGACAACTCCTCCGGCAGACTCGGTCATTCCATAGGTGGTCACTACGTTGCCTGGCAGATCCTCGGGGGGTCGGGAGCCTCCGCAGAGGATGGTGCGGAAGTGGCTCGCATCAATTCGCTGCAACATGGTCGGTACCAGTGACACGTGTGTGGCACCGGCGCGGGCTGCTTTCGTCACTTCGTCTGGCTCAAACGACTCGTGCACGACGATTGCAAGATTGCACACAATGGCACGGATCAGCGTGGAGAACCCGCCAATGTGGTGCAGCGGAAGGCAACTCAGCCAACAGGTCGAACTGTCGAAGCCCAGGGTGGTGGTCGATGTGAAGGCAGCTGCCTGGAGGGCATCGAGGGTATGAACCACTCCTTTGGGGGTGCCCGAGCTGCCACTGGTTGCGCACACCAAGGCGTCGCCAACTTCGGCTGGCAGCCCATGAGGTAACGACCGGATGCCCTCGGTATCAAGGATGTGAGTGGGCCGCAGTGAAGCAATGAGGAGCTTCTGATACTCAACTGGCAGCCGCGGATCCATTGGCATCACCGCGGCACCGCGATCCCATGCCCGCCGGACTTGGCTGAGAAATTCTTGGCTTGGTACCAAGTTGAGAGCTATGACGTCGACCACGGCGCCAACCTAGCCCCGCGTCAGGCGTCGTTCGTTGCGATGGACTGACTGACCCATGTGAAACACTACGACGATGAAATCCCAGGAAGTTTGGCGAGTCGTTCATGAGGAACGGCGGGCGCTTCTCGATGACCTCGAGATGTTGGCGCACGAGCGTTGGGCCACGCCATCGATGTGCGCTGGTTGGGACGTGCACGATGTTCTCGCCCATCTTGTTGATAGCGCCACAACGTCGCGTTTGTCGTTTCTCCGCCGAATGCTCGCACGGCGGTTCGACTTCGATGCCGACAACGCCGATGGGATCAACAAGGAACGACGCGCCACGGAGGTGGAGACTCTTGCCGAGTTCCAGCGCGTGCTCCATCTGACCTCGACGCCGCCTGCGTCACTTTCGACCCGGCTGGTTGAGGTCATCGTGCACGGCGAAGACATCCGGCGACCCCTCGGCCTTCACCGCTCATACCCGATCACAGCGGTCATTGAGGCCCTCCGGTATCAGCTGAAGACGAGCATTTCAATGGGAGGCGGGAAGCAGCGTGCGAGCGGACTTCGTCTTGTTGCCACTGACGCTGACTTCGCCGAAGGCGACGGCCCCGAGGTGCGCGGCCCATGCATTGCACTTCTACTTGCGGTCAGCGCCAGACCGGTCAACGAGGATGAGCTCAGCGGCGCGGGCAGCTCGTCGCTGCGATCCGGAACACGGTAACGGCAGCACTGGCGATCCCGAAGGGCCGGGAGTGGGCAGTACCAGGAGTGGGCAGTACCGGGAGCGCAGGCCTGGGCCGAAGTCATGCGAGGGTGGGCCGCGAACCGACCGTGTTTCTTTGCTTCTCAAGTCAATGAGATACTGCTGGCGATCTCGTGCTGCGTGACGCTCGCCTCTGTGATGGTGCTCTGCTGGTCCTCGCTCGGGCCGGACCCACGAAAGGCTTCCACGGACTCGAGCGATTCCCAGTGCTCCACGATATTGATTCGATCTTCCTCGAGCGGATCAGCTGAGAGGCAGAAATCGAGACAACCAGAGGCGGCCCGGGCGGCTCGGATGACGTCGAGCGCGGCCTCAAGGTAGGCGCCACGTTGGCTGGGATCGACCCTGAGGAAGCCAGATACGATAATCATGAGTCGATTCTGGCATGGTTCGCTTGAGTAGAACGGGCGGGTTCCCGTCGCCTCGGGTTCAGAACCGGGTGGTGATGATGTTGTCGACAACCTCGCCGGTGATTGATGCGAGGTCGTCGACCACGAACGTGCGCTGAAGCCATCGGTCAGTTCCGTCGAAGCGAGCAGTGAATGGCGATCGCCCGTGCACTGCAACATGGTTGTCGATCACCAGGAGATCGCCAGCGACTAGCTCGATTCGCTGTGTGACCTGGTCGATCGCTCGTTGGAGTTGTTGGAGTGCCTGCTCTGCCTCGGGGTCGAGGCCCTCCATGAGTTGCTGGTCGTAGGTGAATTTCCAAGATCCTCCCATTGCGTTGATCACCGCCATCTCCGGGCCGAACGCACCCACTGAGCCTGGGGCAAGAAACGATTCGTCAGGTCGCGTATGGAAGCGTGGCTGGGCGAGGATCTGCAGCGCTTCGCGATCGAGCTGCTCAACTGCGTCGTTGGAAGACGCTAGGAGGGTGTAGGCCCCGGGCTCGCCTCTGCGGCACGACAGCAGGAGGTAGTGAGGACAATCGGGATGGAAGGCAGTTTCGGTGTGCCACGCCAACGTGGTGGAGGAAGAGGTTGAGACCTGTCGGCGCTCGTTTCCCCTGATCGGAAA
>DORQ01000055.1:0-144 GCA_003514205.1 Acidimicrobiaceae bacterium | reverse complement strand
TGGCCTAACTCCGAGGCCACCTCCACGAGCGCCAGCTCAGCGGCTCCCCAACTCCTATTTGGATCGTGCTGAAGCGGGGTTGCTGGTGTCGGACCGAGATCCACACCCTGAAGCAGCAGCGCGCCTGCTCGATTGCTGTGAGTC
>DORQ01000003.1:19040-22079 GCA_003514205.1 Acidimicrobiaceae bacterium | reverse complement strand
TAGCTCCCGCAGCGAGAAGCTCCACTCCCGCTGACTCGGCATACGCCTGCCAGGTCTCCACGCGACTGCATCCGATCTCACCAAGATCAGCACGTGTACGTTCCGCGGATTCCACCGCCTGAGCGGACCGCAACAAATCTCCAACGAGCACACCGAGGCGATCAACCTCTCCAATCAGCGCAGCTACCTCCGGCTCCTCTCCTTCAGCGACCCGAGCCTGCAAATTCTCGAGGCGAAGCCGAAGCGAGGTCAACGGCGTTCGCATTTGGTGCGAGGCATCAGCCACAAATTCGCGTTGCAAGGCAATGAGTTCGGCGAGTTGTTTGGCCATCGAATCAAAAGAATCCGACAATGCCACGACCTCAGACACACTGCTGGGCGAGCGCTGCGGCACGGAGTAGTCCCCCGCAGCGAACTGCTGAACACTCTCGTTGAGTTCTCGTAGTGGCCGAGAAATCTCCCGGGAGAGAAACGACCCGACTGCGGCAACGAGGCCGAGTGCGACAACACCAATCGTCGCCAACGCCATCCACAACCGATGAACCCGAGCTGCAACCTCCTGGGAATCCAGACTCAGCCGAAGTACACCCAGAACCTCGCCGCTTGAAGCAATAGGAGTGGCGACCAGAAATAGATCGGTATTGAGTGTTTCCGACGGCCTCGTCGTCACCACTCGTGTTCCCGTCAGTGCTTTGGCAATTTCGGGGCGAGTCGAGAAATCACGTCGAGGGGCATCGAGACGACTGCCAGGTGCGCCAGCGCTGGTGTCAAACAGCGAGATCCCCGCCTGATCAACCAACACAACGCGTGCACGTGTGCGCGTGGAGTACTCCTCGGCCGCCGTTGGGTCGAGCTGACTGTTCCCTTCGAGCGCGTCCTCAAAGTACGTGCTCAGAATCGCTGCATCTCCAGCGAGGCCAGAACTCAGCCGGTCCTTCTCTCGCTGTCCGTAGAAGATCGCCAGGGGAATCTCCAGGAGAAGCAGAATCAGCAAGGTGATTGATAGGTAGCTGAGCAGCAAACGCCTCGCGATTGGCATCAATCCGCCGCCTCATTCAACCTGAAACCGACACCCCTCACCGTCACGATGAACTCCGGGGAGAGCTTCTTTCGAAGCGAAGCCATATGCACATCCAGCGTCTTGGAAGAGCCCCACCAGTGCTCGTCCCAGACCTCCCGCATGATCTGATCGCGGGTGCGCACCGCTCCGGGATCGGAGGTGAGGTATTCGAGCAGGTCGAACTCTTTCGCCGTCAGGTTGACTGGATCTCCGTGGAAGGCCGCCTGCCTTGATCGAAGGTCGAGGCTGAGGCCCGCGTGCTCGATTGGCCCGGCAGAGTGTGTATCGCTCGAAGGTGCCGCTCCAACCCTTCGCAGGATCGCATGGATCCTCGCGACTAGCTCGCGGAATCCAAATGGCTTGACCAGGTAGTCGTCGGCTCCCAGCTCCAAGAGACCCACCCGATCAATTTCGTCGCCTCGAGCGCTGACAATCAGGATCGGCACCGAGGATCGTTGCCGAAGCTCTCGGCACACCACCCTCCCCTCTAGGTCTGGGAGTCCCAGGTCAAGCAACACCACGTCCACTGGCTCCGCCTCCAGCGCCGCCGTGCCGGTATCAACCACTGTCACCGAGAACCCTTCTCGCTCCAGCCCAGACGCGAGCGGGCCGGAGATGGAAGGGTCGTCCTCAACAAGCAGTAGCCGCATACTGGCTACTGTCGCACAGGCCGCGCACCGCAACGGGAAACTTTGCCAATTCTTAGCAATTCCCTGCCGCTGTCTGAAGACCTCGCCCCGTACCATGACCCTCATGACGAACAACAGGAAACGAACTTCAGCGGCCCTCATTGCTCTCGTTGCCACAGGCGGCGTGTTCTCCATTGGCGCAGTTCTCAGCCAGCTCAATGCATCGGCAAGCGATGGTGTGGGTTCGCTCAATGCGGTTCAGGTGAGCAGCAATCAATCCACAACAACTTCCAGCACCACCCCTGAAGGGACCACAACCGGAGCTCCCCAGACGATTCACGTGTATCTCCCCGGAGAAACCAGCCCAGCTGCCCCTCCAGCCCAGGGTGGATCGACCGAGCAACCCCAGGGCACAGCTGGCACGAACCAGGGAACTCCTCAGCCCTCGGCAAGCGGCCAGTCAGAACAGTTTGATGACGATCGTGAGTCTGCCGAACACACAGAGCGCAGTCACCACGACGAGGACGAGGACAACCAGTCCGAACCGGAGCATGAAGGTGGAGAAGACGATGACTGAACAACGATCCAAGAGCCGCCGCAAACATGCAGCAGAAGGCTCCCGGGCATTCGCAACCGTGTCCAGCCTGGCCTTCTCCTTTGGCCTTGTCGGAGCACTCGCTCTGAGCAATGCAACGAGCAACGTTGCGACCGTTGCACCCACTGGGGACGCAGGGGCCTCCCAGGAGATCTTGGCCAAGGGGCCGGCACTCAGTGCTCCGCCAAGCACCACGATCCTCATGAGTTCCCCGAGCTCGACCCCACCCTTGATCGTTGTGCATCGCGGCGAGATTCCCCCGCCGGGTGCCCTTCCAATCGATGGCGTCTCAGTGCTCGGCCCAGCCACAGAGGCGCAAATTGCGCAAGTGTTGAGCACTCTTCCAGCCCCTCAGGCAACTGCACCTCAGGCAACTGCCCCGCCGGTCGCAGCGGCACCCGCTCAGCGGCCAAAGCCAGTAGTGCGCACAGCACCTCGAGCAGCAACACCCGTCACCAAGTCGCACGGAAGCCGGTAGCTGCGCCCTCTAGTCGACGGCCGAGAATCTCATGCTCCAACAAACTCAGCAAGGCTCACCGCAGCTTCCAGTGCTGCGCTATACGGATCGGTGCATGGCAAGCACGTTCGAACTGATTCTCGTGAACCCCAGCCATGGCGCGGTGGCGTCGGCGAAGGAGACTGCGGAACATCTCGAAGCCTTGTGGAGTCGTTTCCTTCCCACCAGCGAGGTGACCCGTTTCAACCGAGGAGAGTGCACCGCATCGGAACTCAGTCCAGAAACTCTGCTTCTTTTC
>DORQ01000003.1:15002-18840 GCA_003514205.1 Acidimicrobiaceae bacterium | reverse complement strand
CTACGAGCTGGCTATGGCCGAAGTGTTGAAACGAACCTCGTGGCGCCGATCGTCCCGCCGGGTTCAATCGACCCCGGAGGAATCGGTAAGGGTCTCGCCGCCGATCTGATTGTCGAGAAACTTCGCAGCGATGGATGCGGCGGAGTTCTCGTCAACATTGGTGGAGACATCAGTGTGAGTGGCACCCCACCCAGCGCAGAAGGCTGGGTCGTCGCTATCGAGTACCCTGAGGACCCAGAGAGGATCGTGACAAACATCGTGATCGACGAGGGCGGATTGTGTACGTCAAGCACTCGATCGAGGAGGTGGACGCGAGGCAACGAAGAACCTCACCACCTCATTGATCCGAGAACCGGCGAGCCTTCTCGCTCAGATGTGGCCGCAGCGACTGTTGTCGCCCACAATGCCTGTGAGGCCGAGGCGTGGGCCAAAGCCGCACTCCTCCTCGGCTCGCACGAGGCGATGAAGCATCCGATACTTGGCGGCTCTCCGATGATCTTGGTGACCAACGCAGGCGAGGTCCTCAGCACGTTCGATCTTGCCCCGACACTCGATCTCGATCTGAACGTTGAAGTCAATGTCTGATCATTTCTGGTGGTACGTCGCTCGCAGCAGCGGGATACTCAGCTGGATCCTGTTGACTGGCACCGTGGTGTGGGGAATCCTCATGCCAGCGAAGGTCACCGTGCCGGGAGTCAAGCGACGAGTTGCGTGGATTCTGGACCTGCATCGCTGGCTCGGCAGTTTGTCCTTGTGGTTCCTCGCGCTTCACCTCGGCGCCCTCATAGCTGACAGCTATACCGATTTCTCGATTGCAGATGTCTTTGTGCCAATGCTCAGCGATTGGAAGCCAGGACCCGTTGCGTTTGGTGTGGTAGCGATGTGGTTGCTACTTGCTGTTCAAGGCACCTCACTCCTGATGGCAAAACTGCCCCGCCGATTGTGGCGCCAGATTCATCTGACGAGCTACGTCAGCTTTGGGCTCGTCATCGCTCATTCGGCACTCGCCGGAACCGATTCTTCAAATCGTCTGTTTGCCTACAGCATGGCCGGAAGTGTTCTCCTCGTCGTTGGGGCGACGATCTACCGAATCGCGGTCCGACGCGACTCCCCCACGAAGCGAACTGTCTAACTCGCCTTTGGGCCACCGCCACCAGACCGCCGCGACCTGGCTGACGCGACCAGACAACCGCCACCAGTCCACCGCCACCAGACTGCCGCCACCAGAACGGCCGCACTCTCAACTCGTCAAGATCCCCTGACACATAGAAAAGGAACAGCAGACAATGGAAATCGACAAACTATTCGGAATCCCAGCGCACCCACTCATCGTTCACGGAGTAGTGGTTCTGTTGCCCTTGGCTGCGATATTCGCGCTGATCGCGGCAGCAGTACCGAAGCTTCGTCGGCATTGGGCACCAATTGCGTTGGGGCTCGCCGTGGTCTCTGTGGGCTTAGTCATCCTGTCTGAGGGAAGCGGAGAGCAACTTGAGCGGCGAGTAGCAGAAACCGAGGCCGTCGAGGAACACACCGAAGCCGCTGATGCCGTCCTGCCGTGGGCACTCGGCCTCGTGCTCGTCGCCGCCGGCATTACAGCAGCAGATCGGCTCGGCTCGAAGTCAGAAAAGCTCTCGCCCAAGGCAGTCACTGGAGCGGCTGTGGCTCTCGCAGTCCTCGTTGGAGCAGGAGCCACTGCATCGGTGATCTCGGTTGGCCATAGTGGCGCAAAGTCTGTCTGGGAGAAGACGGGGAACTCCACCCCTCGCCCAGAGGGAGAGGGCGGCGAAACTGAAGAAGGCGACGAAAAGGGAGAGTAGGTTCTCTACAAACCTCCCGAAGGAGACATCGTGAAGCTCGATACCCAACTCCAAGGGCTGCGTGAGGCTGGCGAGCACGCAGCGCGGCTCGAACGACTTGGGTTGGATGGAGCATTCACCTTCGAAGGCCCTCGGGAGGTCTTCACCCCGCTCGTGTTAGCGGCGCAGCGGACACAGCTCGATCTGTACACGAATGCTGCAATCGCGCTGCCTCGCAACCCAATCCAACTTGCCCACCAAGCATGGGACCTTCAAGAGCTTTCCGAGGGAAGATTCGCACTCGGGCTCGCTTCACAAGTCCGAGGCCACATCGAGCGGCGGTACGGCTCGACGTTCCACCCCCCGGTGGCTCGAATTCGTGAGCTCGTGGCGGTGTTGCGAGCGATCTTCGACTGTTGGCAAAACGGCACTCGCTTGAACTTCCAGGGCGAATATTATGAGCACACGCTGATGCCGCCATTGTTCAATCCCGGCCCTCAGGAAGCAGGCCCCCCTCCGATTTGGCTGGGGGGTCTGGGCCCAAAGATGGTCGAGATGGCCGCGACCGTGGGTGATGGTCTGCTTGTCATGCCGTTCTGCACCGAGCGGTTCTTAACTGACCACACGTTGATAGCTGTGGATCGAGGCTTGACTGCCTCCGGGCGTGATCGCAGCGAGTTCTCGCTGATCTGTGAGTCAATCATCTGTTGTGGGCGTTCCGAGGAGGAACTAGAGGTCGCGCGGGCCGGCACCCGCATGCTGTTGGCCTTCTACGGCTCCACGCCGGCGTATCGCGCTGTTCTCGAAGCCCATGGCTGGGGTGATCTTCAACTCGAACTCAACGCACTGGTACGTGAGAACCGTTGGGTTGCGATGGATGCGCTGATCGAGGACGAGATGCTTGAGACCCTGGCCATCTGTGGCTCCCCCAGCGAGGTTGCCGCCGAGTTGGTTCGGCGCTTTGAGCCCGTGGCCGCCAGAGTCGGGTTCTATTTTCCGTACGCAATCGACGATGAATGCATCGAAGAGTTGGTGGATGCGGTGCGAAGCCTTTCTGCCTCAACCTAAGCACAGCAGCAACCTAGGCACAGCAGCAACCTTGGCTACGCGGCCGTGAGAAGCTTGGTTACCAGCACATCAAGGGCGTAATTGGTGAGCTTCTCGCCGCCCCAAGCGGGTTTCGAGGTGGCGGGGTCGAGGAGCTTGACGTGCCGATCGGGGTATCGCGGGTCCGGATCGGGTGGGTGAGACCGGTCCCAGGTATCGGGAGGTGGTCGTTGGCCGTACGGATCTCCGAAGCGATCTCGGAAGGTGAAGTGTTGATCTCCGTTGGTGTCGATCACCCACTTACCCTGATGGAGTTCGTGATGGTGGGCCCAGCACAGCAACACCAGGTTCTCCAACGATGTCGTGCCACCATTGCTGTGGAAAATGACATGGTGGGGCTCTAGATATCGGGTGGAACCGCATCCCGGGAATTCACAGGTGCTTTGTGCGCGGGAACGAAGCGCGCGGCGTTGATGTCGTGTCGCGTTGCGGGTCTCGTTGCCAAGCCACAACGGGACGCCATCTTGATGGATGAGAAGTTGGAGCCGAGCCCCGCAGAGCGCTTCTGCTAGTTGGGCGTCGCTCAACCGGGTCACCCGCCCAGCGACTGAGGTCATGAACGCCTGGCGCCCAAGCCCAAACGGCAGCTTTCTGTCGAATTGAACACCCAGCACTGAGGCGACCGTTCCAAGATCGGCGGTGACGTGCACCAGGAACCCCTCCCGCTTCGCGGAGCCAACAGCTCGTTCCGCTGCGTAGGCCAATGCAGCATCGGCAATACGGCGCGCGAGCTCGTGAGGCGCCGTTGACCTTGGGGGTTCATCAGTAGTTTCTCCGGCGGGGGATTCAAGCGCACGCATTGCGAGACGCAACTGTTCAAGCGTGATTGGGTCAAGCGCAGCGTCGATACGACCACGGCCCAAATGATCAATCCAGTCACGCCACCACAGCTGAGCCGATCGAGCCGGACTGGGATCGGAATCGGGATCGGAATC
>DORQ01000003.1:13363-14881 GCA_003514205.1 Acidimicrobiaceae bacterium | reverse complement strand
ATCGGAATCGGGATCGGAATCGAAACCTGGATCGGGGTCGACATGTCTTTCCCTTACCCGCCGGTAGGAGGCCAACACGCGCTGGGATTGCGCTGGTGAGCACATGAGAACCACCTCAGCAACTGCGGCCTCGTTCTCGGGGGTACTCACACGAGCAGCTGCGTCCAACATTGTGAGACCAACCTCACCCCGATAGGCAGCCTCAGCAAGAGTCGGTATCTGATCAAGACGTGCACCCACTCGAACCAGGCGGGCTGCATCGGTCCGAGCCAACCCCGCATTCACCGACAACCAATGTGTTGGAGACCGATATCCCGGACCCGAACACCCGCCCTCCGCATCAAGGCTCCCAACCACAGCAGCCAGCTCGACATTCAACGCGTTGATTTGTGCGGTCAACACCCCAACGCGAGCACGCAAATCGCGCTCAAAGGGTCGGTCGGCTCGTTCCATACATCGAAGCGTACTCGAACATCTGTTCGAGTACAAGTCAATTCGCTGAATCGCTACCTCCGCAGGTCTGATGCAAAGACAGCTGCCCTCGCCGAGCTTCGCTAGCCTCAAGCAATGACAGACATCACCATTGCCGGAATATCCAACTCCTTCGCTCCATTGGGCGTGGGCTGCTGGGCCTGGGGGGACAAGTCCACATGGGGCATGGGCGGATACGACTCGACGCTCAGCGAGGCGACCATCGAACAGGCGTGGAACGCATCGCTCGCTGAGGGCGTCACGTTCTTCGACACGGCCGAGGTATATGGCGATGGTGAGAGTGAGCGCATTATTGGCCGACTTCTTGCCAACGACCCCTCCGCCAGAGACCGAGTGGTGATCGCAACGAAGTTCATTCCAATGCCCTACAAGATCAACGTTGGCTCCGCGTGCACTGCCGCGCTGAAGGCCTCACTCGACCGGCTTGGGATGGATCAGGTGGACCTCTACCAGATCCACGGGCCAGTCAGTCTTCGTGGCAAAGCTGCTCTGGCCGAGGCCCTAGCGGAGGTTCACCACGAGGGGCTCACCCGAGCCGTAGGAGTTTCCAACTACTCGATCAAGGAGATGCGCCAGATGCACTCCGAGCTCGCCAAACGAGGAGTTCCGTTGGCCACGAATCAAATCGAGTTCTCATTGTTGCGCGAACGGCCCGCAACCTCGGGGCTTTTGGGCGTCTGCCGAGAGCTTGGCGTCTTACCTCTTGCCTACTCGCCTATTGGCCAAGGGAGGCTGACAGGAAAGTACTCCGCTCAGAACCCGCCGCCCGGCAAACGTGGCTTCTCGAATCACCCAATGGCCGACGTCGATGCGCTCGTCGCCGTGCTTCGAGCGGTCGGCGAGTCACATGACGGCAAGACCCCAGCTCAAGTGGCGCTTCGCTGGATCATTGAGCAAGGCGTTCTTCCAATACCGGGGGCAAAGAACGAAGAGCAGGCCCGCCAGAACGCTGGAGCGCTTGGCTGGACGCTCAGCGATGAGGATATGACCACCCTCAACGCTGCCGGATTCGAGGGCCACGAGGGA
>DORQ01000003.1:0-13066 GCA_003514205.1 Acidimicrobiaceae bacterium | reverse complement strand
CCTCGACGGCGGTTGAGGTGGCACCAGATCGCTTCGAGAACAACACAGCTCCGATCAGCACAGCAACTGCCACGCCTGCGATCACAAAGCGGATGTTGTTGTCGCCAAGGGACAGCACCGCTGGAAGGATCAACAACGACACGAGGTTCATCACCTTGATGAGCGGGTTGATTGCTGGACCGGCGGTGTCTTTGAACGGATCACCGACAGTGTCACCAATGACCACGGCCTTGTGAACATCAGAGCCCTTGCCGCCGTGATTCCCCTCCTCGATGAACTTCTTCGCGTTGTCCCAAGCGCCACCGGCGTTGGAGAGGAAGTTCGCCATCAGTTGCCCCACCACAATGGCTGCGATGAGGTAGCCACCGAGTGCAAGTTCGCCGAGACCGAAGCCAACGGCAACCGGAACAAGCACCGCCAAGAGCGCTGGAGTAATGAGTTCGCGAAGGGCGGCACTGGTGCAGATATCGATGACTGGCCCGTAGTCGGGCTTCTCGGTGTAGTCCATGATTCCGGGCTTCTCTCGGAACTGGCGGCGAACCTCTTCCACAACAACACCAGCTGTTCGGCCCACGGCCAGAATCGCGAGTGAGCTGAACAAGAACACCACTGAACCGCCAATGATTGCGCCGATGAAGGTCTTCGGATCCGCGATGTTGATCACAGTTCCGTCCCCAATCGTCTCCACGAAGGAAGCGAAGAGTGCGACGGCAGCGATCACGGCTGTGCCAATCGCGAAGCCCTTGGTCACGGCCTTAGTTGTGTTACCAACCGTGTCGAGGCCGTCAAGAATCTCCTCGGTGCGGCCCTCAAACACGCCTGACATTTCCGCAATGCCTTGAGCGTTGTCGGCGATCGGGCCGAAGGTGTCCTCTGCGACCACAATTGCTGTGGTCGACAACATGCCAATGCCAGTGAGCGCAATGAGGTACAGGCTGAAGTGGGAGTTGCCATCACCAAGACCGAGGGCGACACCAATCGCCACGCAGATGGCAATTGCAGCCCACACAGCGGATTCAAGGCCTGAGCTCAACCCCGAAAGCAGCACGGTGGCGGGGCCAGTCTTGCCGGATTCAGCAATGTCCTTCACTGGCTTGAATTGGCTGGAGGTGAAGTACTGAGTGATTCGAGATGCAACCTGGCCGAGCACCACACCAGCGAACACGGCAAGGAACATGCGCAATGCAGGATTGCTGATGGCCGAACCGACTGGGTTGCCGACATATCCAAACGCCACCACGGCGGTTCCAGCGAGGGCGAGGACTGAAGCAACATTGAGGCCACGGTTGATGGGCTTCAATGCGTCGGTCTCGCCATCCTTGGCTTTGACGGTGTAGATCGCAATGACCGATGACACCAGGCCGAGAGCCACAACTGCGAGGGGGAAGATCAAGCCTTTCGCAGCCTCGGTCCCTTCAAGGCCAAGCCCGCCGATCGAGAAGGCGGATACGCCCAAGATGATGGAGGCAACCAGGGTCACGCCAAAGCTCTCGAAGAGGTCGGCAGCCATGCCTGCGCAGTCACCAACGTTGTCTCCCACGTTGTCCGCGATTGTTGCGGGGTTACGAGGGTCGTCTTCGGGGATCCCAGCTTCAACCTTGCCGACTAGGTCGGCGCCGACGTCAGCAGCCTTGGTGAAGATGCCGCCGCCCACTCGGAGGAACAGGGCAAGCAGGGAGCCACCGAACCCGAACCCGACGAGAATGGCCGAGGCGGAGTTGCGGAAGATCACAATGATGAGTGTCGCTCCGAGAAGGCCGAGGCCAGCAGTGAAGAGGCCGATCGTGCCGCCCGCCTTGAACGCGACCTGCATTGCGGCGTTCATCGAACCGGTTTGTGCCGCAGCCGCAGTTCGGATGTTTGCACGCGTCGAGAGCCACATCCCTAGGAAGCCAATAAAGCCCGAAAGTAGTGCGCCGACGATGAAGGCCAGGGTTCGGTAGGTGCCAGATTGGGCGAAGCTCAGGCCCTCGCTCATCTCAGAAGAGGAGCCAACCTTCTCGATTGCCTCGGAGGTGAAGAAAACGATGGCAGCGAGCGGGACGACAATGACTCCAATGGTCCGGAACTGGCGCTTGATGTAGGCCATTGCACCTTCTTGAATCGCTGCCGCGATCTCGCCCATCTTCTCGGTGCCGGTCTCTTTCACCAGTACGCTCTTCATCATCACGAATCCGAGTGCAACGGCTGCAACCGCGATGCCGGCTGAGATTCCAAGCCACATCCACGCCGTATTGTCGAGTTCAAAGAGCTGGTAACTGGCCTCGCCAGCAATCACTCCACTCATAGGTGTTCCCTTCTGTCACAGCACGGCGCGTCGTACTGACGCAGCGAGCCTGTTGTAGTGCGTCCATCAACCCAAACGCGGATCTGTGCCAGCAAGGCACAGCGGATTAGTCCAGTCGAGAACCGCGCGGCGCGTCAAGCACAGAGCGCCGGATTCGCCAACATATTCCTGTGGCGAACTCTCTGAGTGGCCAGGAATGCGGAGCGAAGCCCTAGATGAATGGACCTGTTACCTCGAGGGTGGTGCCCGGCGAACGCTGAGAACTGAAATACAACCGAGAACCATCGGGGCTGAACGCCACACCCGTCAACTCAGACCCGATATCTCCTGCCCGCCGCGCCACAACACCTGCAGTGCCGTCAGCCTTGAGGATCACGATCTCCAAGTTGCCGCCGTCCTCGGCGACATACAAATTGCCAGAAGCACTACCACAGACGTTGTCGACTCCGGTGAGGATCGGTGTCGGATGCGTGGCAGCGTCGTAGATCACTGTGAGGGTGTTCGCCGCGATGTCGTAGGACCAAACCCGATTGTCGCCCTTCGTCGTGAAGGCGATGGTTCCGGCGTGATACCAGATTCCCTCGCCGCCGTTGAAGTGCTTTGTCGTGGCAACCTGGAGACGAGTCGAGGTTTGAGCGGTGCTCGGGTTCGGGATCGGGACCGCTGCCCACCCAAGTCCACCCGATTCGGTCAGCACCTCAAGGAGACCGGCAGACAGATTTCCAGCTGTGGTCGGGGTGAACCGATAGAGCGCTCCGTCGGTACGGTCCTCGGTGAGGTAGATACGACCGGTCGTGGGATCCACCGCTGCGGCTTCATGAGTGAACCAACCGAGGGCGTCTCGCGCCACTCCGGGGACAGTCCCCGTTGGGTCGCATTCCCAGATCTTGCCTCGGGAAACCTCCTCTCCAGACAGCCAGCTTCCCCATGGTGTTGCACCTCCAGCGCAATTCTGTTGCGTTCCGGAAAGGATCGACCTGGCGGCGACGATGGTGCCAGCGGCGTTGAAGTCAAGTGCGGAGACTCCACCACCGGGATTAATCTCCGAGTTCGACACGTAGGTCCACCCGCCACCGGGCCGAACGAAACACGCTCCCCCGTCTGGATTGACATGCCACGTGTAGGCCGTGCCTGATACGAGTTGTCCGCTCACTGCGACGACGCGAGAGGTGAACCCAGCTGGGAGCTCCAAGCCATCAGCGTTCGCCGCGCTCAGTGGCCCAAACGGAAGGTTGGAAACCGGCGCTGTGGTCGTTGGTCCACCACCGCCACCCGTCGACGGCTGACAGGCAGCCAGAATCCCAGGTCCGACCGCAAGGGCGCCGGCTCCAGCGAGTCCAAAGCGAAGAAATGAGCGGCGATCGGTCGAGAGTTTGTCCATTGGATCAAGGTTAGCGAGCAATCCTCAGACTAGATAGGTCAGGTCACGATCTCCGGAGATGGCGGCAGGAACCCTCCCGAAGAACTCAGCCGGTCGGTTCGAGGTCGTCAGTGCTCTCCGACTCCACACTCAAGGTAGCAATGGGGGGTCGCTCCTCCACATTGAGCAGCTCAGACTCACCATTGGGCAGAAGCAATGAACTGGAGTTTGCCTCTGCAGCAACCGCTCCGACACGAGCGAGGAGCGTGCCAGCCACCTCGGCTGCCTGTACCCGCAGACTCTCAAGATCGCGATGATTGTGCCTGCGTTCACCGAGGAACACCTCGGTGATAGCACCCGAGCCGAAGCTACGGTCGAGGTCGACGATCATGGCGATCTCCACTCCCCAACCTTGCACTAGCGGGATCTGCTCGATCATTGAGCGCCGTACCGCCATTTCTCCTGCCAGTGGCTGGTGAATCCACGACAGATGTGGCGCGAACAACGAGATCAGCGGGCGAACAACCAGCTCCGTGGTACGACCCCCGCCGCCCTGATCGGAGGGGCGGGCATAGGCTGCCTTCACCAAACTGACGCGCTCATCCACCACAATGGGCTCGACGAGACGTGCAACCCAATCCCTCGCAGCGGTGGTCACATCGGAGTCCAACCAGACCACGATCTCGGAGTCGGTGACCAACAAGCTGCCCCAGAGAACGTTGCCTTTGCCGCGACCAGGTCCAAACTTGTGGTGAACGTCCCCCATGGAAACGACTCTGGCACCAGCGGCGAGCGCCACGGCCGCGCTGTCGTCTGTGGAGCCATCATCAACGACAACGAGATCGTCGATGAGGGGATCGGGACCTTCTACGCCCTCTCGTAACGCAGCCACCACGTGTCCCACCGTTGGTGATTCGTTGCGACACGGCAGACACACTGCAATCCGTCGAGCGCCTTTCGCTGCAACCACGGCATCGATCACCGCCGTGCCCTCGCGGGCGAAGGCCTCCGAGTTCGGCCCGAAATCGGTCCGCTCCGGGGTATCGGCACGAGCACCGAACGCGTCGGCCATGTGAATCACAGACTGCACCGCCGCATCGTAGCGCCAAGTGTCAGCGCACTGCGGTCGTCAGCTTCCGCGACTACAGTCCGCTGATGCAGCTCTTCGGGGTCGTGAACGCCTCACCAGACTCGCTCAATCTCGATTCGATCGTGACCGACGCCCTGAGCGCCCGCAGGCGCATCGGTGTACTGATTGAGCAAGGGTGCTTCGGTGTCGACATTGGTGGCCAAGGAAGCACTTCCGCTGCCGCGCTTGAACCTTGGGAAACCGAATGGGCGAGGGTGGAACCTGCGCTCAATGAGGCAGTCCTGCAGCGCACCACTATCAGTATCGACACGTGGCGGCTCGAGGTCGCCGAACTCGCACTTTCTCACGGCGCAACTGTGCTCAATGCGGCCAACGGAATGCAGGACGAGCGCTTCTGGGAACTTGCGGCGAGGCACGAAGCGGAGGTCGTTCTCCCATTCATGAATGGCGCCGACCCGCACCAGCTCGCCCATGTGGAAGGTGACCCTCTTGATGCAATGCTCACCTTCTTCTCTCATCACCTCGCTATTGCTGAGCGATATGGACTGCGTAGTCGTTGCATGCTCGACCCCGGAACCGGATTCGGCCCGCACGGTTGGGAATGGGCCGACAGGTATGTGTACCAAACCGCTGTCTATTCGGGCCTTCATCGCTTGAGGGTCTTCGACCTTCCGCTCTACATCCCGCTGCCGTGGAAGGACACGCCAGACCACCACCGACTCTTGGAGATCGTCGTTACCCAGAACCCCGAGTTCGGTCGTGCGCACTATCCACTGGTGATCCAGGCCGCCGAAGCTGCTCACCTGCATCATCTGCCATGACGAATGATCGGGTCTACATCCACGAGTTCATCGATATTCGCGGTCACCATCGCGCGAAGTACATGCACCATATGACCGCTAACTGGAGCCCTCATGCCCAGGAGCACCGAAACCAGCTGTGTTACGGGGTCTGGGCCGTTCTTGGGTCTACCGGCCACTGGCCCCAAGTAGTCAATATCTGGGAGGAACAAGGCTGGGATGGCCTTGCCGAGTCCTTCGACAACGAGACCGTAGGCGCAGGCATCCAGGACCCATTCCTCGCGCGCTGGTGGGCAGAAGCCAAGGAGTATCGGCGGGGCGGATTCGATCGAATCCTGATTCCAGCTCCCTGGACCAAGACGAGCGAGGAGCTCTGTGCTGCGAGCGCAACGGGTGCGCTGTACGCCCATGAACTCGTCAAACTCCGACCAGGCTCACCGTCAGAGTTCTTAGACATGGCGAGGGATCAAGCACAACCGATGCTCAAGGAGTTCGGTTGGAATCTGGTCGGCGCGTTCCGAACAGCGATGGTGAACGATGACGAGGCGCTCCTGCTGTGGGCAATCCCGAGCTGGCACGCCTGGGCTCAGGCCGAATCGGTTCAGGCTCTGGGTTCAGGTGCCACGGGATTCGCACCACGAACCGACCTCACCGAGTGGCGAGCTGGCCTCGCTGACCTAGTGACCTCATGGCACCGCATTCTGTTGGTGGACGCTCCGTTGAGCCCGTTTCGAACCCTTCGACAACCTCGGGTGCAGGACCAAGTTGAGGACCAGACCGAACATCACATCGCCGAGGACTGATTCGCTCTCAGCTCGCGTTGAGTGACGCCACCAGCTCCGGAAGGGTGGCGAGACTCTCCAGAAGATGGGTGTGCGGGTGTAGTTCGAGTTGGGCAAGAGTCACTCCCCCGGTGCCAACTCCCACCACGGCTCGGGCACCTGCATTCATTCCGGCTTCGAGATCACGTGGCGTGTCCCCAGCCACGAGGACCCCAGCGACATTCATGACACCACAGCGCTCCATGGCGTGAAAGATCATGTACGGCGCTGGTCGAGCGCTCCGCACATCGTCGGTGCAGACCACGGCATCCACGGTCTCCGGCACTGCCCAACCAAGTGCAGACAACAGCGGACCGTGAACATCGGCTGAAAATCCAGTTGTCAGAGCGACCTTGACCCCCATCGAGCGAAGCTGCACAAAGGCCGCTTCAACGCCAGCAATCGGGCGCGGTGGCTCAGCCCGATAGGCAGCCAGGAGCCTGTCGTGGAACTCCTGATACACCGATTCCACCTCTGACTCAGTGAGCACGGTCCCAGTTGCAATGTAGGTCAGGGCCGCGATCGCCTGTCGTTTGTCAGCACCCATCCAAGCCTCGATATCAGCCTCACTGAGCGAGCCACCACCAGCCTCAACTGCTTGCTGGAGAGCCTGGTAAACCGCACCACCCTCGTCGATGGTGGTACCGGCCATATCAAGCGCCACGAGTTCGATCATCAGATGCTCCTGTTTTGAGGACTCACACAGCGATGCTGTCACCTAGCGATGCTGTCACACAGCGCTGCTCAGTTCCTGCTTTCGGATAGTTGATAGCCCCTGGGCGCGCCAAGGTCCTCCTCCTGTGAAATGATCAGCACATGGGAACACGCTCCGTTCGCGAGGGCCACATTGCAGTTGTCGGAGGAGGCATTGTTGGCCTCGCCCTCGGCATCGAGGCGCTAGAACGCGGGAATCAGGTCACCATCATCGAGCGCGATGATCCTCCCCGCGGTGCCTCAGTGAGAAACTTCGGGCATTGCTGCGTGACCGCGCAGGGAGGAATTGGCCTCGACCGCGCCATTCGGTCCCGGCGCCGCTGGTTAGACCTCAGCGCTCAAGCCGGATTCTGGGTCGGCGAAACCGGCACGATGCTCATTGGGCGAACCGATGAGGAGTGCCAAGTACTTGCGGAGTTCGCTGATCGGTCCAGCCTTCCGGTCGACCTGCTTGGACCCGACCAGACACTGAACGCTCTCCCAGGGTTCGCAGCGACTGACATCCAGGGCGCGGCATTGCTTCCGATGGACCTTCGCACGAACCCGCGGGAAGCGCTGCACTGCTTGCAACGTTGGTTTGCGAAGCAACCCAAGGTGACGTGGATGGGTGCGACCAACTGCACCTCGGCGTCAGAGGGCGTGGTCCATACCAACCGAGGCGTGATCGAGGCAGATCGCGTCTTCCTTGCGGTGAATCATGATGTCGATCGACTCGCCCCTGAATCTGCGCACCGGTTCGGAGTTACCCGGTGTGTGTTGCAGATGCTGCGAGTGACACCGGCTGAACCCATGAAATGCGAACCCGCCCTCCTGTCGGGCTGGTCCCTCCTCAGATACAAGGGCTTTGACGCGTGCCCGTCCCTGCCGCTGCTTCGTGAGCGGCTGAGTGCCGAGTACCCGGAGATGATTGCAGCCGATGTGAACCTGATGGCAACGCAGCTTCCCAATGGCGATCTGCTGCTTGGCGACACCCACACCCGCTCGCAGTTCCCTGAACCATTCTCCAACGAGGCGTGGGACGAGCTACTTCTCTCGCACGGCGCCAGATTCCTCGGCCAATCGAGCTTGATGGTGCGGGAGCGGTGGCAGGGGGTGTACGCCTCAGCTCCGGAGGAGTTTCTCGTAGACCACCTCGACGAGCGGACCACCGCAGTCTCCGTGACGACAGGAATCGGAATGACCACCGCGTTCGGATTCGCTGAGGATGTGCTCGCTGCATGAAGGCACTTTCCACTCTCACAGCACCCGGGCGCCTCGAGCCCGCCGAGGAGTGCTCGCACTGTCGATTTCGGGTCGCCGAGTACACAGAACAGGACCTGCAGCGCTCGCTCCTTCACCTCGACCGCTGGTTCAGCGAGTTCACCTACGGCCTGACCGAAGCGCAACTCAACACTCCTCCCAGCGGCACTCACGGAGATGCCTTCTGCTATGAAACGGCCTCGATCGCCGAGCTCACACAATGGTGCCGGGAGCAACTCCAACCGACTGCTCCAGCGAGCGAATCGAGGTTGGTGATGGCCAATGACCTTCACCTCGCCATGCACACCCTCAGCGCTATCGCCCGCCGAAGAGCTGAACTCGGGCTGGGCTCCCAGGCCGGATCTGGAACGGTCTCCTCAATCCATACCTCCGGGGGCGGCGTGCCGAAGAGCAGCATCCCACAGTGCCGGGTTGGGTATCGGGGGTTGGAAGGCGACCGGCAGAACTCTCGTGTTCACCACGGTCGGGTGTGGCAAGCGGTCTCGTTGTGGTCGAGCGAGGTCATTGCCGCGCTCCAGGCTGAGGGCCATCCGATCGGGCCAGGTCGTGCCGGGGAAAACCTCACCATCGAGGGCTTGTCCTGGAGCGACCTACTGCTGGGCACTCAACTCAGGATTGGCGGACCAGAGGGTGTCCTTCTTGAGCTCACCGACTGGGCGACACCTTGCACCAAAATCTCCAATCTGTTCGCGGATGGCGACAGCACTCGAATCGATGCGCACCGACATCGGGGATGGTCTCGGGCGTACGCGAAGGTCCTCGTGGACGGCGAGATCAGACTCGGCGATTCGGTCCTGATCGAGGACGAGATCGATGACTCTTCCCGACCCTGAGATCCCACCGATCCAGAACATCGCTGAACTCGTTGCGTTGTACGACATCTATGGCCCCAGGCGCTACGGCGAGGGAGTCAGCCAACTTGATCATTCATTGCAATGCGCTGCGCTCGCAGTGAGCCAGGGGCTCAACGATGCGCTCGTGGCCGCCGCCTTGCTGCACGACGTTGGGCACCTGCTGTGGATGCAGGCGACTGGCGAAACGAGCCCTCCGGAGTTCGACACGGTTCACGAGGACCGTGGCGCGAACAGCTTGTCCACGCTCTTTGGCCCTGAGGTATCCGAACCGATTCGGCTCCATGTCCAGGCGAAGCGAGTTCTGTGCGCGATCGATCCGCAGTACGAAGAAGCGTTGTCCTCGGGGTCAGTGCATTCCATCAACCAACAAGGCGGAGTCGCCTCTGCTGAAGAGCACCGGGCTTTCGAGGCCCTCGACTTTTCCGAGGATGCGATAGCTCTGAGACGGATTGACGACGCGGGCAAAGTTGAGAGTCTCCAGGTTGAAGGCTTCACCCACTACCTACCGCTCCTTCATTCCCTAGCTCGTTCCTAGCTCAGGCACCTCTCTGCCCCCCCAAAGATCCAGCCCTTCAGTTCGATTGGAAGCCGAATTTGCGCAATTACCGATACTTCGGTAGGAATAGTGGTTATGGAACGCCTCATCCTTGTCGCCCTCGCAGGTCTCGCTGCCTCACTCGTGGACGGCTCACTTGGAATGGGCTTTGGCCCAACCTCCTCCACCATCCTGTTGGCCATTGGCCTTGCTCCTGCCGCGGTGTCCTTCACGGTGAACCTCGCGAAGATCGCAACCGGCATCGTTGGCGGCATTGCGCATTGGCGACTCGGTAATGTTCATCCTCGGCTGGCACTGCTGCTTGCCGTTCCCGGCACGATCGGCGCGCTGGTGGGCGTGACACTGCTCGCACAGTTGCCAACCAATCTCATCCGCCCAATTCTCGCCGGGCTTCTGCTGGCTGTAGGCCTACGAATGCTCATTCGTTTCGCAGTCCAAACTCGTTCCAATGCACGAGTCGCTCGGGAACGCTTTCGACCCGCACATATCGCGCTTGCAGGATTCGTCGGCGGCATCACCAACGGACTCATCGGCGCCTGGGGCCCTGTTGCAACTCCCATCGCCATGCAACAAGGCGGTGTCGAACCTCGACAGGCAATCGGAAGCGTCAATCTGGCTGAGATCGCTGTTGCGCTCACAGCCTCGCTCGGCCTGCTGCGAACGGTCGGCACCCAGGCGATCGACATGAAACTCCTCGTAGCCCTCCTCATCGGTGGAAGCATCGCTGCGCCCATCGCTGCCTGGATGGTGCAGCGAATCTCCCAATATCTGCTTGGAGTATCGGTGGCAACGATGCTCGTGTTCACCAGCATCCGCGATCTAGCAAATTGGTTTCAGATCGGTGACACTCGCTGGGCCATGTACGGCCTCTTGATGGGCTCAACCATCTTCCTCCTCGTCAACAAAAGGCTGCAGAGCGGAAGTGCTGAGACCACGCGACAGCCACAGCCGGAACCACTGCCCGAGTTCAGCCGGAATCAGTAACGGCGGGTCAGAGTCGCGGAAGCCACGACTCCGGGTCGTCGACCAATGTTTGCACCGAGGGTGGGAACTCCCCCGTGACCAATTCGGCCAAGGTGACCGTCTCCATCACCGAGCGCAAGGCGGCACGCATCCCGATCCAAAGCTGCCCGAGGTGCTCTGCGGCACCCTCGTAAACAGCTTGTTCAGGCCGAACCCCTTGGACAATTGCTAATGGTCCATCCACAGCCCGGCTGATCTCAGCAATCGATATCTCCTCCGCAGGACGCGCTAGCGAATACCCGCCCGCAGTGGAGCCACGTCGACCAACCACAAGGCCAGCCTGTCGGAGCTGCAGCAGAATCGCCTCAAGATAGCGGGGCGGAATCTGTTGTGCGGCAGCCAGTTCTGCACGGGTGGCTCGGCCTCCGGGCGTGGAAGCAAGCTCGACCAGCGCCCGCAGGGCATAGTCGATCTTGGCCGTCACCTGCATGCGTGCATTGTGCCATGGATGACGCTGTTCTCCATTCCAATCAACCTGAGGAGAAGCCGGAACGAGGGGAACAAGAACCGTCAGGAGTCCATGAAGTTGCTGAACATGTCGATCATGATTCCGCCAACTGCGCAGCTCACCCCGATGAGAAACAGGGTCAGCGTGGTCGAGTAGTACTTCGCCGCCCGCTCGGGTTCAACGCCCATCCTGAGGACGCGGCTCAGAACCAGAATCAAACACAACAAGCCCACAATGACCAGCCCGAACACGGCGTAGGCCACGCCATCTGAGATGCTTGAGTCGCCCTTGACCCATGCACTTGAGAAGTTCAGAACGAAGCCCAAGATGATGCCGGTAGCCGTCACCATTGGCTGGCGGTAGGCCTGCAAACGATCCTCCATGGTCACTCCCCTCTCAGTTTGGGTTGTTGTTGAGTTGCGCAGTGTATTCCGCCACCGCCGGCGGCCAACCCGTCGATATTGATCTGGACGACTTCTCGATCCGGGAACAGCTCTGCGAGCAGTTCCCGGGCAGCAGCGTCTGCCGCTTCATCACCGAACTCAGGGGCAATCACTGCGCCGTTGCACACGTAGTAGTTCATGTATGAGGCAAGGAATCCGTCGCTGGTGCCACGCGGCTCGCCAGGTTGGGTGATCTCAATCACCTCATATGGTTCACCATCGGAAGTGACAGCAGCCTCGATCAGTTCCTTCGTTCTCGCTGCCAGATCGACCCAAACATTGTCCTCCTCGGGAAACGCTGGGGCGTCGACCACGATGGTTGTTTCTGAGGCAAACCTTGCCAGGGTGTCGATATGGCCATCAGTGATGTCATGGCCAGCGAGTCCATCCACCCAGATCATTCGATCCGCGCCGAGAAGGCTGAGCAGGCCAGCCTCAATCTCGTCACGGGTCTTACCTGGATTCCGGTTGTCATTCACCCAGCTGGATTCCGCCGCAAGCACCGTTCCTGCGCCATCCACCTCGAAGCCGCCGCCCTCGCCGACGAGACCCCAGTCGTGGAGCGGGATATCCAGATGTGTCGCGAGCAATTCGGCCAGGGTTGCGTCGCCGTCATGGGTCTGCTTTCCTCCCCAACCATTGAAGCGCACGCGCCCGGCAGCCATGCCAGGCTGGGGATCGCCCGGCGCGGTGATCAGGAAGGCAGGCAATGTGTCCCGCGCCCACAGGTCATCGACAGGCGCTTCGAGCAGCTCGATCTCCTCGCCCAGCAGGTCCGCCACGGCTTCCATCTCTTCGGGCCGCACCAGCATCGTGACGGGCTCAAACGCAGCGATCGCTCGTGCGATCTCGGCGATGTTGTTTTGGACTTCCTCGAGGCCATCTCCCCAAATGTCCTCATTTGAGGGCCAACACATCCATGTGCGTTCGTGTTCGGCCTCCTCAGCGGGCATGAAGAACTGATGGATCGCGGGCGGGTCCGTGTTCGGTGTGAATCCTTCCCCTGTTGAGTTCGGGGTGGACAAGGAGCCTCGGTTGCCTGAGTCCGCCGAGGTAGAAGAGCGCTCTCCTTCCGCCGAACACGCCGGTAGCAGCGCCGCTGAAATGCCCGCTGGGACTACTGACAGAAAGGTACGCCTGGGCAACGACACGTCGAGAATCTCGTTTCGGTGAACTGGGTCGAGGAGGAGTTCGCAAAACGCACACTCGGTGCCTCTGCCCACTCAGCTGGTTGGGGTCTACGGTCTCGAGACCATACTCTGCACAAGGGACGTCACTGGTTGAACGTGAGCTCGACTGGTCAAGGACCTCGGACCTTGGACCCTGGACCTTGGACCCTGGACCCTGGACCCTCGCCAATCGGGTTCCAACACGATTGACATCCGTAACCTCGTAGGCCTGATGTTGGAA